>NZ_PKGG01000303.1:0-4855 GCF_046480465.1 Arthrospira sp. PCC 8006 | reverse complement strand
TTATTGAGTTTCAAATCACTGACATGGTTTTAAAAAACGTATCGGAACCAATTGACAATAATGAAGTCGTGGAAAACGTAGCTGAGGTTAATATCTTATCGATATTAACTCCACAAGAATATATCGATACATTAGGACGATTTAATCAGTTTACTAAGTTTCTAGAATTGGTTAATACTTACCTTCCTTATCCTAAGACCTCGTTAATTCAATCATTGACCAACAAACTCCAAGTGTCGGGGATTAATGAATCTACAGACTCAAATGACTTTTATCTGACATATTCAGAGATTGCCACGCTATGGCTTTCATAGCCATGTTAAATGACTGTTTAACGTATGAACCGAAAGCTGTAGATACTTCCATAAGCATTTCAAGCCCCTTGCTTAAGGCAATGTGYATWGCAGCRGCTTTGTTGATAAATGCAATACCAATGGTAGGCAATACTCCACAAACTAATTTACCTGCCATATTACCCAAAAAACCGGCGGTAGTACTAATAAATTGATTAGCAATATTCATCATATTTTTGTCTATCTGTTCATCTGATATATTCCAGTTGAAGTTCCAGAAACTATCCCAATTAGACGTGATAAATCGTGCTACTTTCTCAAAACTAAAGTTAGATAAAAACTTAGTAATTCCTTCCCACAACCAACCTCCAAACGATTTACCCCATTCAACTACTTTACCAGTTATTTTTGCCCATAGCTTGCCAAACCAACCCATCTCTTGAGTAGATGTTCTCTGGGCTAAATTAACTTGTCTAACGCCATTCCTACCTATACTGCTACGAGTTTGACGGCTAGACAAGCTACGAGTACTCCTTAGCATTCTCACGCTTCTAGCTACCATTACAAAGTTCCTCTCAGTGGGTTATCGCCGTCAATCAATTCGGTTTCTATCTTGATATCAGGAAAGTCTTTTTTCAATAATTCTTGTACTTTATTAGTCTCTTGCTCTCTAATCTCGTCTTGTTTTTTCATTGAATCATATAACCTAGTTAAATCGGCTAATATGTCTTTTGACGGGTCATTACCATTAACTTGTAAAGTACCTTGCGCTCTAACTATTGAGAATATTTCCTTTATTTGATTTAAGGCTGTCTGTAGTGTTTCTTTCGCGTTCTTTTGATTAGTGATTTTAACTTTACTTTCGTTAGGTTCTAGTAGTTCCTCAAAATTATCAGCCTCTGGAGTAAACGCTGTTTTTAGTTTCTCGTATTTTTCCTCGGTTTCAAATCCTAAATAGTCTAATATTTCCGAGACTTCCCTACCAGCTTTAAAGGCTGCTGAATGCGCCAAACTTGCTTCATGTAAACAGGTTAAAACAGCGTTTTGTGTAACCTGATGAGAGATGGCAATTTCCATTACCATCCCGAATATTTCAGCAATTGATTCAGCTAAGTTAGGTAATTTGATTTCCGCGTGTTCCTGTTCTTTGGTCATCAAATTTACGTCATCAATCTCGACTTTAACTTCAAATTCACCCCATCTTTCGTCATCGATGTCAAATCGATACATTAACCATTCTGGCAATGTGTTTATTCGTTTAATTCTGTTCTCTGGATTATCAGCATTAACCGTGATTTTTTCCGGCATTTCAGCCGGAAAGGATTCAGGGTCTAGGAACTCGTAAATCCTTCTAATCATTCCACAGCATTCTTCGTTCATATCTGGTATTGTTATCGTTCGTATATTTTCAGGTTCTTCTCCTTCGATGCATTGCGGGATATCTTTTGTGCTCGCGGAAAATCTAGGAATTACATAATCAAATTCTGTGCATTCCATCCACCAATCACAAAATACACCTATACTTTCAAACATTAAATCAGGGTCGCCGTATGCCCACTCAGACTCCCACTGTCCTTGCGTATAAAAAAACCTCTCACTTCCTGTTGGTTGAGGAGTTTCTCCCCACCTCCAATCCATATGACTAAAAAAAGTGATGCTACTTCCACTTGGTGGAGGATTACAGCATCCCCCGCTACCCATTTGTCTGTCGAACTCTTCAACGCTGTACTTTTCATTAGCTTTTATGGTACAACCGATATTGCCATTTCCGCCATTTCCATTGTCTGAATCATCATCTGAATCATCATCTGAATCATCATCTGAACTATCGCCTGGTCGCCTTCCTTTATCATCATCTACCTCGTCACCGCTATTAGGACCGCCAAAACCTCTACCAGCGCCACCCTTTCCCCTAGGTTTTTTTCCTCCCTTTGGTTCATCTCTGTTTGGTGGTTCCTTGACAGTTGCCTCTTTTTTAATATCCTCTCTTTTTTCCCTTTCTTCAGCTTCTCTTTTTTTGTGATATTCATCTGCATCCCAGTATTCAGGAGCTACATATTTAGAATCACTTATAAATTTGTTTCGAGTATCTAATTCCCTCCCGTATGGGTCTCCAGTCCAACCTCGAAACGGGTCTCCTAGTTTACCGGGGTCATCGTTTAATCTAAAGGGAGCTGTGTCATATCTAACCACCGATCGAGGTATAACCTTTGGTTTGTCTCTAAGCGTCCGTCTGGCTCTAACAATCTTAACGTGTTGTAATAAGGTTAATATGATTATATGAGAGTATAATTATGGTACTAAATCCATGAAATACGGGAAATCATGAGAGGTGTTAGAAAATAGACTACTGGGGGATTTGAGCAAATACCCAAACAGTTTTTTAATAAATTTTCGGGTGGGTCGATAGCGCCACAAATCTTCGAGCAGCAAATTAATCTTAACATTGCCATAAATTAGGCATTGAGAGTCTTCATAAAACTTCTGCTGCATAAAAGTCATCGGGTCTGAATAAACATCATTAACAAGGAATGGTTTGATTCCCGCCCAATGAATCACACAAGCCTCTTTATGCCAGTCGCGATTCCCAATTTTCCCGTCCTCAAGGGGGAAACGTTGACGCATTTCTTCTTGGGAATAGTTCCACATCAAAACCTGCATTGGTGCAGTTTTCAGATGAATTTTTCCCTCATCTAATGCTCGAAAAATCATGAAATTTAATAGTCCTTGTTCGCCATATTTAAAAACATCAGGGTATCGATTCTTAAACTCCAACAGTTCGGCATATTCAGCCAAGCTAAAAATCCCCCTCTTGCCCCCAAATACCCCAGTGACAAAATAGGGTCGATCTTGATAATTAAAATCAGGGAAGTGCTTTTTAATTCCCTCCAAGTCAAAGAATAAACGCGAAATATCTTCAGCCTTCCAATCCTCCAAATTATGATCAATAATCATGTCATAATGTTCAAGATCCCCAAAATCTAGCACATCCCCCCAGATTATTGTATCCGCATCTAAAAACAGAAAATTCTGCCAAGGACTTTCCCAAAAGGCAATCATTTTAGTCAAGCCCCAACCAAAACTATTTTCCTTTAGAAACGGATGTTTGACCGTCTTTTGATTAATAATCTTAACACCGTAAGTTTTTTCTAAGCTGGTTGTATTAAAATCACCATCAACGATTAAACAGATAGGAACATCCCCGCCAAAGTAGCGAATACTAGCACAACATCCTGCCGCAAAGTGGTAGTCCTTAAAACAACAAGCAATGATAATCCCAAAGTCTTGAATCATGGTAAATAGTTTCTCATCGCAGATTATGGGGGATAGTATAGCATTTTGATAGGATTTGAGAAGGTGCGATCGCTCTCTATTTTGACCTGTCGGCACTGCCTTTGAAACCACCAACGGTAGACTATCCAAGCCTTACCCAGTTTAATCGCTCCACTGCTGACACTCCATTGCCTCTCAATTCCGCTTCTGAAACATCCCATTTTCTACTATTAGAGGCAACCACCATAAATTTTTACATTTCTTAATCAAACTCCCGTCTTTTTCCGTTTTTTTTCCGTCTTTTTCCGGCTTTCACATATTCGTATAGTTGGCTTATAATAACTATGAAATTCAATATATCCTCAAAACCAACCATGTGGCGATTCAGAATAGATACAAGCTGGGGAAATCAAGTTAATTAATCTGAATAATTAAGGAGAATTACATGAATTTTCAGCCCGGATATGCCGAAAACCCCGATCCTCGTTGTCCAGTTGTTTTGCTTCTGGACACATCAGGTTCAATGAGCGGTCAACCCATTGATCAATTAAATCAGGGATTAGTCACTTTTCAGCAAGAACTAAGCCAAGACAGCCTAGCTGCTCGGCGTGTACAAGTGGCAATTGTCACCTTTGATAGTTATGTAAATGTCGTTCAAGATTTTGTTGACTTTGATCAATTTAATCCTCCTCACCTGTCAACCACAGGTACAACGGCAATGGGCGAAGGTATTGGAACAGCGCTCAATCTGATCGAATCTCACAAGCAGCTTCTTAGAGCTAATGGTATTGATTATTATCGACCTTGGTTGTTAATGATTACAGATGGCGCACCTACTGATAGTTGGCAAAATGCCGCTCAAATGCTTCATCAATTTTATGCTAATAAAAAGGTGGTTTTTTTTGCCATTGCTGTTCAGGGTGCAGACATGAATACTCTGTCGCAAATTGTTCCCCCCGGTTCTATACCTCCTCAACAGCTACAAGGATTAGCATTTAATCAGCTATTTACCTGGTTGTCTAAGTCAATGGGATCAGTATCTCGGAGTCAAGGTAGTGGCGCTCAAGTGGCTTTGCCAGACGCAAGCGAATGGGTAGTTGGCACTTAATTATCAATAGGATTTTATCATGCAGTGGCAAGCAATTGGGTGTAGTGAAATAGGCTCAGGACATATCAAAACAGGTATTCCGTGCCAGGATTTTTGCGGTCATCAAATAATCTCAAATAATCAGGTAACTATTGGCGCTGTTTCTGATGGAATGGGGAGTGCTGCCCATTCTGATTTGGGT
>NZ_PKGG01000313.1:0-4517 GCF_046480465.1 Arthrospira sp. PCC 8006 | reverse complement strand
TTTCGTCCTCCCAAAGTTCAGCCATTTGAGCGGAGGTTTGATCGCCATGCTCTTGGGCAAAAGCCTTGAATTTATGCCAGTCGGTAATTTGGTGGTTATTGCCAGGTCGGTGATTAGGTTTAGGGAGGAAGTCTCCGGTCTGTGCTTTTCTTTGCAGCCAGAGATTAATGGTGTTCCGGCTGACATGGAAAACTTGACTGGCTTCTGTTTTGGGTATACCGTCTAGTTCAATTGCATTAATAACTTTTTGTCTAAGGTCGTAACTGTAGGGGGCTGGCCTTTTGGGTCTTATGTAGATATCCTTGCCATTATACGTCCTAACTATTCTGTCTTGTGCTATACATCGACCAACCAAAATCCAGCCCAAGCGTTCCCTATTACTTCCCCAGAGGTGACGATATTGGGCAACAAAATCAAACCGCCGCGCCGCCGTCCGGTCGGGTACGTCTACTTTAGGGAAGCAAAATTGTTTTTAGAGATGCTCAATGAGCCTATCGTGCTCTGTGACTACAACGGTCATCTATACAAAGACCCCGATTAGAAGACAACCCCAACAATTTTTTTAGACCAAACAAACCTCCTTGCATGTCCGGAAACCCTATAGGTTTCCGTACCTGTTCCACACCCTAAAAATGCCTGCTATGAATGAAGTGGTAAGCAGTTTTGAAGCAACAAGGCGGGTATTGGATGCCAAGTTTAGCGAATACGAAAGTTTATAGTTGGGACGCGCCCAGCCCAGGTGGAACGGGAACCATTAAAGTAGCTGCCCGGCTTTCTAATAGATACGATGGCATTGCTACTGATTTGGGAATGACAAGCCACGCAACTGCGGCTGATGTAGATGCACATATGTTAAAGCCGAACCAAGCAGTTCAAGAAGGCTACTTGATGAAAATGCGGATCAACTATAGGCAAAACACTAAACATTTTGGCGCTGATATTTATGTGCCACCGGATAAAGTTGTTGATGCTATCCAAAAACTACCCGGTAAAAGCTGGGCCGGCACTGGGGTGATTACTTCCTGTCGCGATCGTCTTCAGGCTGATTACCGTTAAGTAACATAAAGGAATTTTGCAATGGCAGCTAGAACAAAACTTGTTCAATTAGGGACAGGATCCACAGCTAAAGTTTTTCGAGCTAGTGCTGTAATGTATACAAGCCAAAATGCCGACGTTTTGGGGATTAAAGACGTAGAAGAAGTCAATTTAAAAGCCCCACTCTATGACACTGGGGAGTTAATGCGAGTCGGAGCGTTAGTAAGGCTGAATGTAGCATGTCAAGGAACGGGAGGTCGAAAAATCAACTATAGAATTTTTTGCGATGGTGAAGAAGTAAGCCCCGCTCTGGCTTTCTACAGAAGCACTAGAAAAACTCTTAATGGTAGAACTGTATTAGGCGCTAATTTAGACCGCCGTCAAGTTCTCCGATAAGGCATGGATTTTACCGACGCTTATGGTGTATGGAAACTGATAGCTTCAAGCTATCAGCCTACCCAAGAATGGATAATTCACGACCCCCCAATCACTCAACACTCATTATTGAGATTTAAATTTTAAACTGATTGGGGGCGATGGAAAAACCCCTATGATGGCTATAGGTCAATGCTGCTTATCAGAGGGCATTATCGTGATGATTCTGGGAGTTTTGGCTGGGTAACTGGACAAAGGACTGTATACGTTACAGAAGAACCACAACTGATTAACTATCCGCCCATAGAAGAATTTAAAGATAATCCCTGGACAATTAGAAAGCTAGGAGTCCGCCGCCGTTTTTTCAAAAATGCAACATGGATCGAAAATCATCCTGCAATGGATTTAAAGTTTGATCTAAGAATTGAGGCTTTTGTAACTTAACATGGACATCTCTATCAGTCAATTAATCAACCATCTCCCAGATGGTTCAATGTTAAAAACCTTGCTGGCTTCATTAGGCACTGACGCTGAAAACGTAGATACTACCGTAGAACTTTACTAATTTGTTGAGGCTTTTTACCCGGCTCAAATCGAACACAACCAACTACCTCATGTTCAACGATGATTAAACGTAGTTTCTGATCAAACATTGTTTGATATAGTATGGCAACGGGATGGCTCCGTGACAAGAAGGTTAGAAAGAAAATTGTCATTCTTCCAAAGATTTGAGAATTCGGGAATTAGCAGTAGAGAACAAATCTAATTTACCAACGGTCTAAATTTTTCTGGTAATTGGGAGTCTATCCGGATTACCCGAAAACCAGCCATCATTAATTTTTTCAAAACTTAATTTAAGTTTTTGATAGCACAGGAGTTTCTGGTTTTATGAATATCGAGATTGAAAAAATTGCTTTAATTATTAGTTGGTTTGTTTCTTTAGCGGGAGGTATTTGGTATCTTTCAGCAAAATATTCTGAACTCCAAACTACTGTAAAAAAAAATAAATAAGACATCAATATATTAGGAAATTCAATCAGAAAGTAAACCCGATGGGACAGACAACTTATCTGGCTGACTTTAAGACATATTGAAAAATATTTAACCAAGACAAATGACTATGATGAATTCAACTTAAAAGACAACGAAACAAACAACGATGGATTCTAATGTATTACCTGAGATAGTCAAACTGGTAACTGATGGCATTACAGTTTTTTTAGTCTGGCAGTTAATGAAGCAAAATCAGAAACTGATATCAGAGGTTAACTCCAGAGACGACGAATTAATGAAGCTGATTTACACAATCCTAAATCAATATAGGCAGTACCCAACAGGATTAAGCGATCGCACTAGCCGAATTAACCATCCTAGGGAAAAAGCCAAGGAGTAATTAATCAGACTGACCCAATGGAGGACAACCTACTGGGAAGATGGACAAAATAAGTACAAATTCCCAGCTAGGGCAAAAAAGCGATCGCATTAAGTCCCTTGACACCAATCTGGACTTCTACAATTCCAAGACAACGGTAAACGCTTCTATATTACCCCCAAAGGCGCTAAGATGACCCCCTTCTAGGTTAATTTGTCCCCCCACTAGCGTAATAGCCTGTCCGGGTTGCACTTGTAAACCTGTGGGACTCGGTTCGCCTTCCAGTCAGATACCTACCGCTTGGGAACGGTTCGTAATTGTTGACCCAGCCCCGTTTAATTGCAGCCATAAGGGGGGTGTTAATATATAGCAGAGGGGGGGACTGTGGTTGGGTGCTTAACTGGGTTCCATCGTTAAAAATGAGGCGGTCTGCGGTACTGGCGAGGAAGGAACCACCGATGTTAAGTTGGGCGTTAGGACCGAAAATGATACCGTTGGGGTTGAGGAGAAGCGTTTATACGAGTTAACTGACTTGGCTGGCGATCGCTTTAGTTTTTCTGTATGATGATTGTGGCCAGGAGCAATGGCTACTTGACAACCCGTTATCCGTTAGGGCCACAGACAACTCTACTCCCAAGTCCTAACGGATTCTTGTGGCTTTGGCTTGATTGTGCGATCGCGTTTACCTCTTGTCCCTGGCTGTTCATTGCTAAGTATTTTGTAAATCAACTTCATCAATTCATTGTCTCTTGAGTTGACCTCTGCTATTAACTTTTGGTTTTGCTTCATCAAAGACCACACTAAAAATATCACTACCCCATCACTTCCTACCCGTAATAATTCTGGTAAAACATCAGTCGCCATAATCTTTATATTTTTGGTTTTGGATATTTAACGGAAAATAATCTTGATTTTTGGTTAAGTATTTTTCCATGTGGTTTACGTTTAACCATATAAGTCTGTTGTTATCTTCTATTTGTCTCCTAAGTCCAGATGCTATTTTGTTAATATCTTCGGTGTTTTTTGGGACTTGTAATTTAATTGTTGCGTATTGAATTGATACATACCACACCGTGCTAATGAGTGAAAGTAACCAACTTATAATTACCGTAATTTTCTCAATTTCAATATCCACGACGGAATTAACCCCTATGTTTATGTGGATTTTTAATCACATTTTACTTGGGTTAATTTAAAGACTTTGACCAGATAATGCAGATAGAATCCGAATTATCTGGCAGCTTTAAATTTTCGACCAACTAACTTTCGATTTTCGGGACAATTACAGCATCTTCATACTTTCTAAAAAAAGCTAGAGTTCTTTGTAACCTCCTAAAAAATGTCCCGTCTAAACTTTCTACTACAGGCCCAATACTTACTGCTGAGACCATATTAATTGCTTTATTTCCTGGTTGTTGGTTGTATACTTGCTGTGCTTGATATAATGCCCCTACTAAATGACAAAATTCTACGGTAGCGTCCACACTATCACCGCTTGCCCCCAATGTTCCTAGTAAGGTTTTAAACTGTGAATCATTTGGGAGATGGTCGATTAATTGATTAAGAGAGATGTCCATGTTAACTTACAAAAGCCTCAATTGTTACGTCAAACTTTAGATCCATTGTAGGATGATTTTCGATCCATGTTGCATTTTTGAAAACACGGCGGCGGACTCCCAACCTTCTAATCACCGAGGGGTTGTCTGTAAATTCTTGAACTGGTGGATAATTAATC
>NZ_PKGG01000636.1:0-301 GCF_046480465.1 Arthrospira sp. PCC 8006 | reverse complement strand
GGTAATGACCGACCCCGACCCTGTCATGGCATGCGCGCCCACGACGACAGGCGCGACCAACATGGTGCTGGACCCGATGAAAGCCCCTTCGCCAATGGTGGTATGATGCTTGAACACCCCGTCATAATTGCATGTGACCGTGCCCGCGCCCAGATTGGCGCGCGCGCCAATATCCGCATCACCGACATAGCTGAGGTGGTTGACCTTCGCGCCTTCGTCCAGCGTGGCATTCTTGATTTCAACGAAATTGCCGACGCGCACATCCTCGGCCAGTTCGGCCCCGGGGCGCAGCCGCGCATAG
>NZ_PKGG01000356.1:0-3322 GCF_046480465.1 Arthrospira sp. PCC 8006 | reverse complement strand
AGTGGAAAGTGGCTAAAATGGATGATTGAAATAACCCAGAGGACAACCCCCATGACCACCAATGCTGACGATGTTTGGAGGCTGCTGGCGGAACTGGCAGAAGCCCAGAAAGAAACCGAACGCCAATTTCAAGAAACCCGGCAACTCCTCCAGCGACAATCCGAAGAAAGCGATCGCCGCTTCCGGGAACAGTCCCAAGAAAGCGATCGCCGCTTCCGGGAAACCGAACGAATCATCAAACAACAGAATGAAAAACTCAACCAGGAATTAGGCAAATTGGGAAACCGCCTCGGAGAATTTGTTGAATGGCAGGTACGCCCCGCCGCCGTCCAACTGTTTCAACAAAGGGGAATTGCTGTCAATGAATTTCACGGCGACCTCTCGGTTAAACGCTTTGGAGAAGCCCTAGAAATTGATTTGCTCGTCGTCAACACCGACCAAGCCATATTAGTGGAAGTCAAAAGCAAACTCAGCCAAACCGACATCGACGAACACCTGGAAAGACTCGAAAAATTCAAGCGGTTAATGCCCCGTTATAGTGATGTCAAAGCCATGGGAGCCGTCGCCGGAATGGTCGTCCCCGAAGAAGTCGCCCGCTATGGCTACCGTCGCGGCTTATTTGTGTTGGCACAGTCAGGAGATAGCGTGGTGATTTTAAATGATGATAAATTCCGTCCCCGCCAATGGTAAATTACCCCCAGAGTTGGCGATCACGTAGCCTTTCGGAAGTGCGATCGCGCAGCGTGCCCGCCAGAAGTATCGCCTACCCTTTCAGAAGTGCGACCTATCGCCTACCCTTTCAGAAGTGCGATCGCCTACATTCTCGGAAGTGCGATCGCCTACCCTTTCAGAAGTGCGATCGCCTACATTCTCGGAAGTGCGATCGCCTACCCTTTCAGAAGTGCGATCGCCTACTCTCTGGGAAGTGCGATCGCCTAGAGTCTCAGAAGTGCGATCGCCTAGAGTCTCAGAAGTGCGATCGTACTCCCGATTATACAGGCAAGATGCCGGACTACAAGCGATCGCAACGTGATCGTCGCACACTTTTGAAGGAAACTGTCATGGTACAATTTAAAGCCAATAAATAAGGGAGAGTCTATGAGTATTTTCATTCCCGAAGAGATTTTAAAAGCCGCCGAACTCAGCGAAGATGAATTAAAGGTCGAGCTGGCATTAATTCTGTACAAAAAAAATAAAATTAGCGGTGGACAAGTGCGGGCTTGGTTGGGTTTAACTGTTTTAGAATTTCAGCACGAACTCGCCAAAAGAGATTTATGTCTGAATTATGACTTTGAGGAACTCAATCAAGATGTACAAACCCTAAAAACACTGGGACTCCTATGATTGTTGTCAGTGACACTTCCCCAATTACCAATCTCGCCGCCATAGAAAAACTCGACCTTCTGCATTTACTTTATGGGACAATTACCCTTCCCGTCGCCGTTTATAATGAATTGACCCCGGCCGGAACTGACGAACCCGTTCCCGGCACTCTCGAAGTCCAAACATTGCCCTGGATTGTAACTCGACCCGTCCAAAATACCCGACAAGTTGATGAAATTTTAGTTTCCCAACGGCACATTCATATCGGAGAAGCAGAAGCGATCGTACTGGCTCTGGAATTGAAAGCCGATCTGCTCCTCATGGATGAACGGAGAGGCAGAGCGCTGGCAACTGATTGTCAATTAAAAGTAACCGGATTGCTGGGTGTTTTACTACAAGCCAAACATCAAGAGGCAATTCCCGCCGTACAGCCTTTCATAGATCGGTTGATCGAAGATGCGGAGTTTCGGATAGAGAGCAAACTTTATCAACATTTTTTAAAATTGGCAGAAGAATAGCAAACAGTTGGCATACGATCGCCTACCCTTTCAGAAGTGCGATCGCCTAGCCTCTCGGAAGTGCGATCGCCTAGCCTTTCAGAAGTGCGATCGCCTAGCCTCTCGGAAGTGCGATCGCCTAGCCTTTCAGAAGTGCGATCGCCTAGCCTTTCAGAAGTGCGATCGCCTAGCCTTTCAGAAGTGCGATCGCCTAGCCTTTCAGAAGTGCGATCGCCTAGCCTTTCAGAAGTGCGATCGCCTACATTCTCGGAAGTGCGTTCGCGCAGCGTGCCCGTAGGGCGTATCGCCTACCCTCTCGGAAGTGCGATCGCCTACCTCAGAAGTGCGATCGCGCAGCGTGCCCGTAGGGCGTATCGCCTATCGCCTCGCCAGTGCATTCCCGTAGCCTCTCGGAATTGCGATCGCATCTTACCAGAAAGCGATCGCATAGTGGAAAGTGGCTAAAATGGATGATTGAAATAACCCAGAGGACAACCCCCATGACCACCAATGCTGACGATGTTTGGAGGCTGCTGGCGGAACTGGCAGAAGCCCAGAAAGAAACCGAACGCCAATTTCAAGAAACCCGGCAACTCCTCCAGCGACAATCCGAAGAAAGCGATCGCCGCTTCCGGGAAACCGAACGAATCATCAAACAACAGAATGAAAAACTCAACCAGGAATTAGGCAAATTGGGAAACCGCCTCGGAGAATTTGTCGAATGGCAGGTACGCCCCGCCGCCGTCCAACTATTTCAAAAAAGGGGAATTGCTGTCAATGAATTTCACGGCGACCTCTCGGTTAAACGCTTTGGAGAAGCCCTAGAAATTGATTTGCTCGTCGTCAACACCGACCAAGCCATATTAGTCGAAGTCAAAAGCAAACTCAGCCAAACCGACATCGACGAACACCTGGAAAGACTCGAAAAATTCAAGCGGTTAATGCCCCGTTATAGTGATGTCAAAGCCATGGGAGCCGTCGCCGGAATGGTCGTCCCCGAAGAAGTCGCCCGCTATGGCTACCGTCGCGGCTTATTTGTGTTGGCACAGTCAGGAGATAGCGTCGTGATTTTAAATGATGATAAATTCCGTCCCCGGCAATGGTAAATTACCCCCAGAGTTGGCGATCGCCCAGCGTGCCCGCCAGAAGTATCGCCTACCCTCTCGGAAGTGCGACCCTATCGCATACCCTTTCAGAAGTGCGATCGCCTACCCTTTCAGAAGTGCGATCGCCTACCCTCTCGGAAGTGCGACCTATCGCCTACATTCTCGGAAGTGCGATCGCCTAGGGTCTCAGAAGTGCGATCGCGTAGCCTCGGAGTGCGACGTATCGCCTACATTCTCGGAAGTGCGATCGCGCAGCGTGCCCGCCAGAAGTATCGCCTATCGCCTCGCCAGTGCGATCGCCTACATTCTCGGAAGTGCGTTCGCGCAGCGTGCCCGCCAGAAGTATCGCCTACCCTTTCGGAAGTGCGTTCGCATCTTACCAGAAAGCGATCGCAT
>NZ_PKGG01000086.1:0-19359 GCF_046480465.1 Arthrospira sp. PCC 8006 | reverse complement strand
CCCCAATAATTATGAGAATCACCCCCCACCCGAGCAGGGGGAAGATATCTTAGAGGTAAGATTTCGCCCAAGTACAAATCAAATCCCCCAGGTGTGTGCTGTGGTCTAGGGGAGGCGTGAGGTGTAGTTGGCTATGGGGGAACCTGTCGCCAAGATTGGCCACCACATCCGCGATCGCATCAGTAGTGCGACCCGAAAACAGAAAATAAGGTAAAATCCCAATCCTGTCATATCCAGCTTCCAGCAACTCCTCAACCCGTGACTCCACATGGGGAGGAACAGACCAATAAGCCACAGCAGCCTTGATTTTATCAGCTATATCAGCGATCGCCTCATTTCCACCCGCGCGGCGACTCCCATGGGAAAGCAGAACCCAAGCATCAACATAGTAACCCCTCTTGAGACCCTCCAGTAGTCGCGCCAACTGGTTAACCTCCCTTCCCAGATAAGGTTGGAGTTCAAGCTGTATCTCCCTTCCCAGGAATTTTTGCGCCAATTCCACCTCCGTGGGGATATCTTCGCGCACATGAACCCCAGGTAACAGAAACAGCGGCAGAATTTGGACTCGATTAATCCCTAAACTCAGGCTATACTTAGCGAATTGTTGAATTTGTACAGATAGGGGAGTCGGACCTAACTCCAACACCGCACTCCCCACCAAAGAATCAGTTAAACCATTCCAACCCTTTTCAACCTTCAGGCGATCGCTTAACTGTTGTGCTAACCTATTTACAACCAATTGAGGGCGGCGATCGCGGCTACCGTGGGACACAAGCAAAACAGTGGATAACACGGGCTACTAATTAAACTTCAGTCAATTAGTTTAACCCATCCCCGGCGCACATTGTAGAGTAAGCGGTTAATAATCGCTTGTTCATCCTCGCTAATAGTTTCCTTTAGCAGCGTGGCTTTTAACCTTTGGCGGTCTTCAGTCGTCACCACACTGGAAAACATCACTTGACCAAACATTTCCTCAAGGGAACCATTAGAATTGGTCATGCTGTTATAGTAGCTGCTCATCTCCCTAACCTCAATGCTCCACTATATATATATCTTCCCTCAAGTGGCTGATTTTTTCTGTGATTATACAGACGACTACATATGAGTTGGATCACCTGAACAGGTGATCCCCATCGCTCTTAGTTGTGATTTGCATCAACCGTGCTGGGGGATACCCTCTATTATACCGCACAATTCATGTAAGTTTAACCGAGGCAATAATCCCCCCAAAAAGGCGATCGCTTTGTGATATAAATAGAAGCGGTTTCTACGGGAATATATATTAATTATGCACCTTGAACGAGCCAGCGGTATCTTATTACACCCCACCAGCTTCCCTAGTCGCTTTGGTATTGGTGACTTAGGACGTGCCGCTTATGAGTTTATCGATTTCCTAGAACGTAGTGACCAGAAAGTTTGGCAATACTATCTCAAAGCCCCTCTCCCCCCTAGGATTCGGATTTAGGGTGAGGGTAATGTTTTCAGAAAGTGGCTTCTAAGCTAGAAAGCCACCTCTGTAGTATAGGGGGTATTCCTAACACAGGTTTTTTCCCTATAATCTCCAGGTCAGTTGGCGACGAAAACTAAAGCTAATTAACCGCCAACGAACTCCACTATTTCGGAGTGTTTTGATTCTGACAAAATAACCTGCTAGTAATCGCAGTATGCCTTTAATGCGGGCTTTAGCGCGTATCAGTTGGGCATTATATGCCTGGGTATATAATGGCTCAAAGGCTATTTCTCCCCAGAGAACATCGGCTTGATGACCAGGACTTAAACCATGTTTGCGGTGTTCAGGGTTAGCCAAACCTCCGTGTTCTCCGTAATTGCGGAAAGGAATAAAGTTTTGCAAATTATGAGAGCGCAAAAATGTATCTATTTCCGAATCCCAAGTAGAATAAGTTTTTCCCTGAGTTTTTTCGGTGATTTTCTCGGAAAATTTAATGAGAATTTCTGCGGCTTTGGGGCTGACAATATAAGCTACCATACCGGTTGAAAAACCTTCGGCATATCCTTCTGGAGAGACCCAATATACTTGAGGGCTGCAAGTATAAATCCAGGTAATTCCGAGATTAGGCAATTCCTTATCAAAAGGTAAAGGCAGTTGTCCAAATTCTAAAACCGGAACAAAATCCGCTTCCACAATTAAACTAGGCTGGCTCTGCTGAGTCGCTATTTCCCAAGCCTGACGGTGGTTGAGCATACACCTATAACTTGGAGAAAATTGTTGATATTCTGGCTTATCTTCTTGGCGAATAACTAGACATTCAAATCCTTCTTTGGTCAAGTATTCTTCTAATTTTTGGGTAGGCTCTTTATAAGCAATAATCAAAACTTGACTCAGAGTATCAACTAAACTATTCATATTTGCTATTACCTAAAGTAAGTGGCTTGACATGAGAACATCCGTCCACAAGAGACTTCAGCAGCCGTGGCGATCGCCATAAGCGTTTCATCATATTTCCGCCCTCATGGCTAGTAAAAGACCCCGATTTTTCGCCCCTACCCATGTTGTACACTGTGGGGACACAAAATCCAAGTTCTCCCTGGTGGGTTTTCCTGTTCAGGAGTTGGGTAAAAACTATATCGGTCAGCTTTTTTGGTCATGTTATACATGGTAGATCCAGCATCATTTGTGTGATATAAATAAAAGTGGTTTCTACGGGAATATATATTAATTATGCACCTTGAACGAGCCAGCGGTATCTTATTACACCCCACTAGCTTCCCTAGTCGCTTTGGTATTGGTGACTTAGGACGTGCCGCTTATGAGTTTATCGATTTCCTAGAACGTAGTGGCCAGAAAATTTGGCAAATTCTGCCTCTCGGTCCGACAGGTTACGAGCATTCCCCCTACATTATGAACTTTAGCACCTTCGCCGGAAATCCCCTGTTGATTTCTCTCGATCGCCTAGCCGAAGAAGGGTTACTCAATAGCCGGGAATTGCTACCCTTACCAGATAACCATAATCCTCAGCGCGTTGACTTTCCTAGGGTAATTCCTCATAAAGGACAATACCTCAAACAAGCCTTTGATTCCTTCTGGGAGTCCCTACAATCACAACCTAACCATCGTTTCGAGGAGTTTTGTCAACAAAAAGCCTCCTGGCTCAATGATTACGCCCTATTTATGGCACTCCTAGAGCAGAACGACGGTAAAGATTGGAATCAGTGGGAACCGGCGATCGCCCGCCGAGAGCCCCAAGCCTTGCAAGCCAAAACCGAAGAACTCCACACTCAGATTATATACCATAAGTTTCTGCAATTCAAGTTTTTTGAACAATGGAGCCAACTGCGACGCTACGCCAACAATAAGGGCATTAAAATTATTGGTGACATCTCCATTTATGTGTGCTATAATAGTGCTGATGTCTGGTTTGCGCCTAACAACTTTCAACTGCACCCAGAAACCCTTAATCCTGCCTATATTGCCGGAGTACCCCCCGACTATTTTAGTGCCACCGGACAACTTTGGGGGAATCCCGTTTATGATTGGGATGAACTAAAACGCACTAATTATGCTTGGTGGATTGAAAGATTCCGCGCTACCTTGGAATATGTAGATTTAGTCCGAGTTGACCATTTCCGAGGCTTTGAAGCCTATTGGCGAGTGCCCTATGGGGAAACTTCCGCTTTGAATGGGGAGTGGGTAACAGCGCCCGGTGCGGAGTTCTTTGAGAGTCTCGGTCAACAGTTAGGAAGTTTACCGGTTTTAGCGGAAGATTTAGGAATCATTACCCCCGAAGTCGAAGCATTACGCGATCGCTTTGAGTTTCCCGGAATGAAAATCCTCATGTTTGCATTTGGGGAAGATTCTAACCATCCTTATTTACCCCATAATTATACCCGCAATAGCATTGTTTACACCGGAACCCATGACAATGATACCACTGTCGGTTGGTGGCAAACCATGACCCCAGAAATTCGTCAGCACGTAGCTGGATATTTAGGTTATGCTTTCCCAGAAGCCATTGAGGACATTAATTGGGCTTTAATTCGGTTAGCCCTAAGTTCCATTGCTGACCTAGCCATTTTCCCGTTTCAAGACCTGCTAGGATTAGATAATAGGGGGAGAATGAATGACCCTAGCACCAATGCCGGAAATTGGCGGTGGCGCTATGAAAGTTCCACATTGTTAACCCATCCTTTGTGCGATCGCCTGCGCTATTTAACCCAAATGTATAGCCGCTAAATTCCCCTTTTTTTTGAGGGAAGGTTGGGGAGGGAAACTGATAAACCCCCCCTGATTAAATCGGCTGTACTCCCTAGGATTTAGTCTTGATATTGCGGAATTCTACCAGAGTCTTAAAATAGGTTTCTGGTAGACCCGTATCAAAACAGCGACCTTGGACAAGATACCCAGTAATTTGTTCTTTTTCTAGGAGAGTTTGCAAACAGGAAGTCAGTTGATATTCTCCCTTTTCCCGGACATCACGGCGGATATTGTCGGCTAAGAAGTCAAAGATTTTCGGTTCAATGATATACAGCCCAAATATAGTCAAAAACCGATCCCATTCCAGTCCGGGAACTCGCATATTTGTCCGCGCATAATTGAGAGTTGGCTTCTCATAGATTTCCGTCAGGTCAAATAAATAATCAGAATCTTTAACCGGAGTTCCGGCTACACAACCATAGTGCTGAATGCGATCGCCGGGAGTAATTCGCACACCGATAACACTCTGTTGAACTTTCTCATAAACCTCCAACAATTGACGGGCGCAGTTTACCTCCAAATCGGAAGCATAAACATGGTCACCCAATAGTAACATAAAAGGCTCATCATGCACCCAGGGGGCGGCACAAAAAACCGCATGACCGAATCCTTCTTGTTGTTCCTGGGTTAAAATAGTAATCCGTTCCCCCAAGGTTTGTAAATAGTGGCTATAGTCTCGACTACTGGGGGACAATTTCCGCCAAAATTCCGGTTTAGGAGACCCTTGGAAATAGTCCTCAAATAAGGAGCGATCGCCCGATTGAACAATAATTCCGACCTCTTCAATTCCAGCATTAATAGCCTCTTCCACGACCACCTGAATCACAGGTTTAGCGATTCCCTCAGCATCAACTATAGGGAAAAACTCTTTTTTAATCATTTTGGAGGCTGGGAACATCCGAGTACCAAATCCTGCGGCTGTGATGACAGCTTTGCGAACCCGTCGATTTTCTTGTGCTTTCATAGTCTCAAATTATCCCCTTTAGGGAAACCTGTATATTTTAACTTATTTTATGCTGAAATTGGGGTAATTCCGTAAAATTTGAGCATCAGTGAGAGGTCAAATAGGTATATTGGGTCAAACTGCGTTCATAGTTTTGTAGGAGAAGCTGAGATTCTTCGATGGTAATTTTTTGGGACTGAAGGGCTTGTTCAGTTTGGCGGCGGATACTTTCCACCAAATCCTCACTGTCATATTGTACATAACCCAAAACCTCATTCATAGTGTCCCCTTTGATGACATATTCCACCGCATAACCTTGAGGATTGAGTTTAATATGAACTACATGGGTATCGCCAAATAAGTTATGTAAATTCCCCATAATTTCCTGATATGCGCCCGCCAAAAACATCCCCAAATAGTAGGGTTGTGAGGGGGTGAGGGGGTGCAATTCTAAAATAGGTTTAGATTCTCCCCAATTGATAAAGCTGTCAATTTTACCATCACTATCACAGGTTAAATCTGCCAAGGTCGCCCTCTGAGTCGGTTCTTCATTCAGACGATGAATCGGCATAATCGGAAAAAGTTGGTCAATAGCCCAGGAGTCAGGCGCAGACTTAAACACGGACAGATTTACATAGTATATAGAAGCCATAATCTGCTCAAGATTTTTCAAGTCATCAGGGATGGTTTCCAAACCCCGAAGAATGTCGCGGATTTGATGACAGCAAGCCCAATATAATTGTTCAGCTTTGGCGCGATCGCGTAAATTCAAGTAGCCGAAATTAAATACACTAATCGCCTCCCCTTTAAACTGGATCGCGTCGTGATAGGCTTCTTGGTAATTCTCAGGATTAATAGATTGATAGGTTTCGGCTAAATTCCTGAGAATCAAATGATCATCATCATTAATAGTAGGGGGATTTTCGGCTGTTGGTTCACTACTTCCTAGGATATCAAAAACCAAGATAGACTGATGAGAAGCGATCGCCCTACCACTTTCACTAATCAAAACCGGCGCATTAACTTTTCCCTCCTCGCAGGCTTCCTTAACTTCAGCGACAATATCATTAGCATAATTTTGCATATTGTAGTTTTTAGAAGCCGGGGCGTTACTTTTAGAGCCATCATAATCGACTCCCAAACCGCCGCCCACATCGAGATATTGCATATTAGCGCCTAATTTAGCCAGTTCCACATAAATTTGACTAGCCTCTCGGATGGCATCTTTAATAGCACTAATAGAGGAGATTTGTGAGCCAATATGAAAGTGTAGGAGTTGCAAACAATCTAACATTCCCAAACCTTGGAGGCGATCGCATACCTGGATAATTTCAGGAATAGTTAAACCAAACTTAGCGCGATCGCCCGTCGAACCTCCCCAACGTCCTACACCTCGGCTTCCCAATTTCGCCCGCACTCCTAAAGTCGGTTGTATACCCAGATTTTGACTAGCTGCTATGGCTAATTCCACTTCTTCCAACTGTTCCATGACGATAATAGTTTTACGTCCCAACCGTTGGGCTAACATGGCAGTTTCGATATATTTTTGGTCTTTATAACCATTACAAATTAGTAGAGAGCCGGGAGTAGTCAGACAAGCCAAAGCAATCAATAATTCTGGCTTAGAACCCGCTTCTAATCCCAATTGATAAGGTTCACCGAAGCGCACCAAATCCTCAATTAGATGACGTTCTTGGTTACATTTAACCGGATATACTCCCCGATAAACTCCGGGATAGTTATAGCGGGCGATCGCCTTAGAAAAACAAGCATTTAGGCGCTCAATGCGGTCTTCCAGGATATCAGGAAAGCGGATCAATAAAGGTAGCCCCAAATTCCGTTTTTTCAGAGACTCCACCAACTCATATAAATCAATAGACCCACCGCGATCGCCTTGAGGGGAGACCGTGATATGACCCGCAGCATTAATAGAAAAGTAAGGTTCACCCCAACCCTGAATGCGGTAGAGTTTCTCGCTATCTTCAATAGTCCAAGTTCGCACCTGGTCAGATACCCCATGATCAGAAACCGGGTCAGAAGTAGAAGGGGTCAGGGGTTGTAATTTCATAATCGCGAATTTCCTTACTGTTACCGTCTATCAGACAGTGTAGCTTGACAAGTCGAGGATCAGGGTCGAAACCAGATCGAGGTCGATAGTGCTTTCTGGTCGCCATTGTATCGTCAAATATAGGATCGGTGTTGGTGTGGCGATCGCCTGTAATTGTGACTCAGAGGTTAGTTCGCCCAGATGATCACGGAAGGGCATAATCTGATACAATATGGCATCAAAGTCTGTGGCATAATCAGAGATGGCTCAAGAATATAACTACCAAGATATTCTTGAAAATATGGGTTCAAAATACATCACAGAGTATTGTTGTGAAAATCTATCCTAGGAGAGTGGCCTAGGATCAGGGTCAAAAGTGAAAATAAGTTTATGTATTGCTGCTATCTCTAAAATTCAGCCTACCATAGACTCTATCCTAGTTATATCCTCGGAATTGCCTAGAGGTTTGCTCGGTTAACATCACTAGCATATACAAAATTATGATCAACACCGTTAAGCAACACAAATTATTCCTAGAGGTGACAGCCTTGCTGTCTGTAGGTTCCGTCGTTACAGGTTACACCAAAGCCGCTACCCCCTTGTACAGACATTTTGCGGAACCTCTTGCTAACAGTATCACAGCCAGTAAATTGCTGGATTTTGCCAAAAAACTAGGGGAACCATCCCCGGGTTTGAGTAAGGAAAAATTAGCTAAATCTGTGGGAGGTGCGATCGCTTTAGGAATCTTGCAAATCTCCCAAAAACAATCCTATCAAAATATCGCCCCCGAATTAAAGAATTTAGCCAAAAATACTCAAAAATACTGGCTACAAATCGAACCCAGTAGTTCCCTAGATCCCGACTATCCAGCTATTGGTGAAGGTCATTTACGTTACACATTAGCGGCTAACGGTTCAGATATTTTCTTAAAAACTCTGGATCTCGATAGTTGGCAATCTCTAATTACCTGGTTAATGGAACAGCATAAATCCCATTTACCTAAAGGTATTCACCATTACCAAGATGCCATCAATGCCATTAGTCAACATCTGCATAAACGGTTTGCCCATAATCTAGCAGAAATCTGGAAACAAGATGCTGCTAAAGGGGGGCAAGTTTTTCATGGTATGGTATTAGATTGGCTGCGGGATAGTCTGACATCCGCCCATCAAATAGCCATTACTCAACAGGACATCCTGAAAATTTTAAAACAGTTAAACACAGGCTTGGATGACGAACTAGGAGCCATTCAGGAAGCCTTAGAACCTTATTTAGATCAGACACAAACGCTTTTTAAGATTTCGCCACAATGCGAAAGTATCATAGCTGATACAACGAAGGATTTTGTGGGGCGCACCCATGTTTTCCAAGAAATTCTGGAGTTTCTGCAAACAAAATCCCAAGGTTATTTTGTGTTAGAAGCAGATTCTGGTTATGGGAAAACCGCCATCCTCGCGCGTTTAGTCCAATTGTGTCAAGGTCATTGTCTCAGTTATTTTAACAGCAATTCTCTGGGAAAAGTTACGGCACGACAATTCTTAGAAAATATCTGCACGGCACTAATTAAAGGTTATCAACTGGACTATACCAGTTTACCAGAAAACGCCCTGCGAAATGGTAAAGTTTTGGCTGGGCTGTTGAAGGAAGCCAGCGAGAAGCTACCACGGGGGAAAAAGTTAGTGGTAGTTGTGGATGCTTTAAACGAGGTAGATTTATCTAGTCAAACACCGGGAAGTAATGTGCTTTACTTACCAGATAAACTGCCGGAGAATGTCTATTTTATCATCTCCAAACGTTCTAAACAACTGCCCTTGCCAGTAAGTGACCATCAAACCATCTGTAATTTAATGCAGTATCGGGCAGAAAGTGCTTGGGATGCTGGTCAATACACGAATAAGCGCCTGTCTAAAAGTCCCCTAATTCAAAAGTGGATGGCATCGCAAAAGTTAACAGCGGAACAGTTTTGTACTAAATTGGTCGCCAAAAGTGAAAATAACTTCATGTATTTGTGCTATGTGTTGAATGACATCCATAATGGGGTTTATGATGGTAAAAGTCTGGAGACTTTACCGATTGGTTTGTGGGGGTATTATCAGCACCACTGGCAGATGATCAGGATTAACCATAAATCCTTACCTATGGCTCAAATTCGCGCCATTTATGTATTATCCAAAGTGCGCGAACCTGTTTCTCGTCGTTTGCTGGCGAAGTTGACGGGGGTAGAAGAGTCGGTGCTATCTACAGTCCTGGAACAGTGGGATCAATTTTTGCAGGTGCAAATGATTGACAACGAAACTAGATACAGTATTTACCACGGGTCTTTTCATGATTTCCTGGAGAAGCAATCGGCTGATTCTGGTGTGAATCTTGAAGAGCTTAAACGTGGCATTGTGGAGAATTTAGCGAAGGGAGCGCCTTTATGACCCAAAAACTGACCCATTGGCTAACTGAACAGTTACCAGAAGACCGTCTCCATGTGTTACGACACCAACCTATTTATCTGGCGGAAATTAAGGATATAAAGCGCTTGGTTGATTGGTTAATGGATTTTGGCTTTTTGGAACAAAAGTTAGCCAATGTGGGGATCCGGGCGCTAATTGATGATTATGATTTGGCTTTATCTTTGGTGTCCCCAGGTCAGCAACGGGTTTTCCAATTGATTCAAAAGTCTTTGCTGATGTCTTCTCATATTTTGGAGGAAGATAACAGCCAGTTGGCGGAACAATTGCTGGGACGGCTATTATATTTCTCGGAACCGGGGATTAAAGACTTTATCGAAGAGGTGAAACAATATCAGGAGCGGTCTTGGTTTTGTCCGCTGTTTCCCTGTTTTGATTCCCCTGATGGGGTGCTGATTCGGACTTTGGTGGGTCACGGAGACTCGGTTAATGCGGTGGCGATTACTCCTGATGGTAGGGCTGGTGTGTCGGCTTCGGGAGATACTACCCTAAAACTGTGGAATTTGAAGACGGGACGAGTGGTGCGATCGCTTCAGGGTCATACTTGTAGGGTCTTAGCTTTGGCGATTAGCCCTAGCGGTAAGCGGGCGATTTCCGGCTCCTATGATAATACCCTCAAAATGTGGGATTTGCGGACTGGCGAAGAGTTGCGAACTTTTGCGGGTCATGGGGATTGGGTGACGGCGGTGGCGATGACTCCAGACGGTAAACGCGCTCTGTCGGGTTCAAAAGATACTACTCTCAGGCTGTGGGATTTGGTGACAGGGGAGGAAATACGAACTTTTACGGGTCACGGGGATTTGGTGGCGGCGGTGGCGATTACTCCTGATGGTAAACGGGCTCTATCGGCTTCTTTTGACAAGACTTTGAAACTTTGGGATTTACAAACCGGGGAAGAGTTGCGAACTTTTGCGGGTCACGAGGGTTCAGTTTGGGCGTTGGCGATTACTCCTAATGGTAAACGGGCTCTGTCGGGGTCTTTTGACCAGACTCTTAAACTCTGGGATTTACAAACCGGGGAAGATTTGCGAACTTTTGCGGGTCATGAGGATTCGGTTAATGCGGTGGCGATTACTCCAGACGGTGAAAGGGCTCTGTCTGGGTCTTTTGATAAGACTTTGAAACTTTGGGATTTACAAACCGGGGAAGAGTTGCGATCTTTTGCGGGTCATCGTCGTTGGGTTTGGGATGTGGCGATTACTCCAGACGGTAAGCAGGCGCTTTCGGGGTCTTTTGACCAGACTCTCAAACTTTGGGATTTGGCTACGGAAGAGGAGTTAGATTGTTTCCTCGGTCATAGTGATGCTATCTCTGCTGTAGCAATTACCCCTAATGATAGGTGGGCTCTGTCGGCTTCCTATGATGAAACTCTCAAGTTGTGGGATTTGCAGACGGGACAGGAGTTGCGCTGCTTTGTGGGTCACAGTGATTGGGTCAGGACGGTGGCGATTACCCCGGACGGTAAACGGGCTTTATCTGGGTCGGAGGATACTACTCTCAAGCTGTGGGATTTGGAGTCGGGACAGGAATTATTTTCTCTGACTGGTCATACTGACCCGGTTAGGGCGGTGGCGATTAGCTGTGATGGAAAGTGGGCGCTTTCGGGGTCGGAGGATAACACCCTTAAACTTTGGGATATGAGGACTCTCAAGGAAATTCGCTCGTTTATGGGTCATGATGATTCGGTTTCGGCTGTGGCGATTACTCCTGATGGTAGGTGGGGGCTTTCGGGGTCGGAGGATAACACCCTTAAACTCTGGGATTTACAAACTGGACTAGAAGTGCGATCGCTTGTCGGTCATCGCCGTTGGGTTGATGCGTTGGCGATTACCCCAGACGGTCAGCAGGCTCTGTCCGGGTCTTTTGACGATACGATCAAGTTATGGGATTTGCTCACGGGACGAGAAGTGCGATCGCTTGTGGCTCATCGGCGATCGGTTAATGCTGTGGCTGTCACCCCAGACGGTAAGCGGGCTCTGTCCGGGTCTTTTGACGATACCCTCAAGTTATGGGATTTGAACACCGGAACCGTCCTCGCTAAGTTGATCACTTCTTCTTCTGTCCGATGCTGTGCGATCGCTTCTGATGGCCGTACCGTGGTCGCCGGTGATGGCGGCGGACAGATCTATTTTTTAACCATTCAGGGCTAGGGCTGAAACCTCCACCCCTCCCACACTACCACCCCCTCTGGTTTAACTATGTTGAATAAAAAATCAAGCGTATAGCCATATTAACCCCAACAATACCATTATAGCTTAGGGCTGATGATTTGTCAACCTTTTACTGAAAAATCGGGCGTTTTTTTTAGGTGTTGAACAAAAAATCATCTAGCCCAAAATCAGGGTGATTATTCTTTGATAGAAGCCATATTTTTGGGCATTTTTTTAGCAGGTGATACGCGCCGCCGTTTAGGTTTAAAGGGATTTTTAAGCCAGTTTTGGAACCCATCAACATAGGTAAACCAAACGGGAACGACGACCAAAGTTAAGAGGGTAGATGTAGTCATTCCACCAATAACAGCGATCGCCATAGGACTGCGTACCTGAGAACCTGCGCCCCACTCCAAAGCAATAGGTAACATACCAGCGATGGTAGAAAAAGTGGTCATCAAAATAGGTCGCAGTCGGGAGCATCCAGCTTCTAGGACTGCATTAAATCGAGACATTCCCATCTGTTGATTAGCCATAGAACAATCGACCAAAAGGATGGCATTTTTAGTGACCAAACCCATCAACAGAACAATACCAATGAGAGCAAATAAGCCCAACTCTTTTTGAGTAACCATCAAGGCTAGTAATGCGCCGCCGAGGGATAGAGGTAAAGCCATCAAAATGGTAACGGGGATAATAAAGTTGTTGTAAAGCAATACGAGGATGGCATAAATTCCCAAGACAGCTAAAGCCAAAGCGGAGAGAAAGCGGGTGAAGACATCAATCATAATTCTAGCATCACCTTCGGACTGCTGTTGTACATCAGGCGGTAGGGGGTTCATAGCTGGTAAAGCCTCTACCAGTGCGAGAGCATCACCCAAGGAAAGACCTTCTAAATTAGCCTCTAATTGTACTTGTCGGGAACGGAAATAGCGGTCAATAGTAGCGGGACCGCTACCGATAGTAATATCAGCGACAGCAGAGAGGGGAACTAATCGACCATCCTGGGTAGGTATGCGTAAATTTTCGATCGCCTCAAAATCATTGCGAAACTCCTCAGCCAATTGTACTCGGATAGGAATTTGGCGATCGGGTAAGTCAAACTTAGCCAAATTCGACTGGTTATCACCCAAGGTAGCTAATAAAGCGGTGCGGGCGATCGCCTGTACAGAAACGCCCAAATCTCCAGCCCTTCTAGGGTCAGGACGAATCAAGATTTCCGGTCTGACCAAACTAGCGCTAGAGGTAACTTCTACGAGTCCGGGAATTGACCGCATTTGGCTTTCCAAAGCATTAGCAGTTTCTAACAAAGCATCGGGGTTATCACTACTAAGAACAATAGATAAATCCTTGCCGCCGCCACCTGCACCCTGGGACTGAAAGCTAATTCTCGCGCCAGGAATTTGAGCAAAACGGGTTCTCATTTGTGTTTCAAATTCCGCCTGGGATATCTCCCGGTCATCAGAGGGGACTAAATTTACAGACAGGGTAGCTTGGTTAACTTCTACGACACCTTCCCCACGATTTCCCAAGACTGCTAAAACGTTGTCAACGGCGGGATTTTCGGCTAAGTGGGCGATCGCTTCTTGGGTGGTAGTTTCCAATTCGGCTAAAGTGGAACCGGGCGGTAATTCAAGGGAAATGGTACTTAATCCAGTATCTCCACTACTAAATAAGCCTTTGGGGATGAGGGGGACTAATTGTAAACTGGCGATAAAAAAGGCGATCGCTAATAACAGGGTAGTGATGCGGTGTCGCAACGACCAAGCCAAAAGGCTGCGATAGGGAGAGAAGCGCCGCCGGGTGTGATTAGTGTCAGTTTTGGGAGGTGTTGATTTTTGTTTAAGTAACCTAGCGCCCAATAGGGGAGTCATGGTACAGGCGACTAGGGTAGAAAACATGGTAGAGGTAGCTACTGTAACTCCAAAGGGTTGGAAAAATTGACCGGGAACCCCTCCCATAAAAGCGACGGGAAGGAAGACAGCGACAATGGTGGCGGTGGTGGCGACTACGGCTAACCCAATTTCGCGGGAAGCGTCAATAGCAGCTTTAAAGGGAGGTTTACCCATCTCAACGTGCTGATCTATATTCTCCATCATACAGATAGCATCATCTACTAGGTTTCCCATGGCTAAAGCTAGGGCTAATAGAGTCATCCCATTGAGGGTATAATCAAACATCCGCATCACCAGGAAGGTGGGTAAAATCGATAAAGGTAAGGCGATCGCCGTAATTAAAGTTGGTCGCCAGTTTCGCAAAAATACACCGACGACCACCACGGTTAAAATGGAACCGATAACTAACGCATCCACTGAGGCTTGATAGGACTCGCGAATAGAATTAGCCCTGGTGACAATTAGTTCTAGGTTAATGTCTTCTGGGAGTGTTTTTTGTAGGTCTACCACCCGCTCGCGAATACCTTGTTCTACTGATACTAGGGTGCTTCCGGTACTGCGGAGGACGGAAAAGCCGACAACAGGAGTACCAATTTCACTGTTAGACTCTAGGGGAAAGTCAGCAAATTTGGCGACTTGGCGGACTTCTGCTAAACCATCGGTAACCGTGCCAATACTGGACAGGGGAACTGAGTTACCATTGGGGAGTATAATTGGATAGTCTCTTAATGCTTCGACGGTTTGGGCGCTTCCGAGGGTGCGGATACTTTTTTCACTACCGCCTACTTGCGATCGCCCTCCGGGAAGGTTAATATTAAAAGCACGAATTTGGTCGTTAACTTGGGTGGTGGTGATGCCTAAACTTTGGATGCGATCGGGGTGAAGTTCGACGCGAATTTCTCGGTCAACTCCTCCGAGTCGTTGAATTTGGGCGACACCAGGAACGTTAAGTAAGGCGCGGCTAATAGTGCGATCGACCAGATCGCTAAGTTCTTCTACTGAGCGGGTGGGTGATGTTACCGCATAGGTCATAATCGACCCGCCCGCAAATCGCAGACGCTGTACAATAGGATCGTTAATGTCTTGGGGTAGGCTTTGGCGAATTTGAGCGATCGCATTACGGACATCATTAGTAGCGCGATCGCTATCGGTTCCCAAAACAAAACTCACGGTAGTGGTAGATACTCCGTCTGTGACTCTGGAGGTGAGTTGGTCAATATTTCCTAATCCGGCGATCGCATCTTCGACCTGTTTTGTCACCTGATTTTCCAATTCATTAGGACCCGCACCCGGTTGTGTAACTGTCACCGTAACCGCCGGAATATCTATATTAGGAGTATCATCAATTCCCAGTTGAAAAAAAGACATCAACCCCACCAGCGTCAGGATCAAAAACAGCACCAAAGTGGGAACAGGTTGTCGAATCGACCATTCGGAAAGATTAAAACTATTTTTAGCCATAATTTATGTATTAATTTACAGTCATCTAATCTAATCGGTTTGGGTTGTCAAGGGAGAAAGGCTTTAATAGCTGGATTTCTCAATATATGTGCAATGACTGGAGATAGAAGTGCGATCGTCCCCAGCACCTAGTCTAGCATTTGCAGTTGGCAATGGGGAAAGTGTGTTGCTACGTCCGGCCATGTTAGAATAATAAGTCGGCTTGACTATGGCTAAACTTGACCACTTCTAAAACACTTGTCAGGTGTGGGAGTGGTTTTTGTGGTTTAGTGGCTGTGATGTGTATATCTACCAATTAGCTTAATTATGACTGATGCGATTCGCTTTCTCATGTGTCCCCCAGATCACTATGATGTAGATTATGTGATCAACCCGTGGATGGAGGGTAACATTCATAAATCATCCTACGATCGCGCTGTAGAACAATGGCAGAAACTCTACCATACCATTAAAGATCATGCGATCGTCGATCTAGTGCAACCAGAGAAAGGTTGGCCAGATATGGTGTTCACAGCTAACGCCGGACTGGTATTAGATAAGACTGTGGTTCTCAGTCGGTTCTACCATAAAGAACGCCAAGGAGAGGAACCTTATTTTAAGGCTTGGTTTGAAAGCCAAGGATTTACCGTTCACGAACTCCCCAAAGATCTCCCTTTTGAAGGCGCAGGAGATGCTTTATTAGACCGTGAAGGCCGCTATTTGTGGGCGGGATATGGTTTCCGGTCTGAACTTGACTCTCACTCCCTGTTAGCCGAATGGTTGAATATAGAAGTCCTATCCCTGCGATTAATGGACGATCGCTTCTATCACCTCGACACCTGCTTTTGTCCTCTGACAGGGGGTTATTTGCTGTACTATCCCCCAGCTTTTGACTCATATTCAAATCGTCTAATTGAACTGCGGGTTCCCCCAGAAAAACGCATTGCTATTGATGAACCAGACGCGGTTAATTTCGCCTGTAACGCCGTCAATATTAACCAGACGGTGATTATGAACAAAATCAGCGATAACCTCAAATCAAGGCTATCTGAAGCCGGATTTAATGTCGTTGAAACTCCCCTGACTGAATTTCTGAAAGCGGGAGGGGCGGCGAAATGTTTAACTTTGCGGGTAACTGAACCCATCATCGAGGATCGCCATGCTGCGACCCAACTCGAAAGCCGCACAGTCTGTTTACAGGGTCACTTGTTAGATGCAGGTTTAATTAACCGCGCCTTAGATCTAGTCGTCGAAGGTGGCGGTAGCTTCCAAGTCCAGAATTTTAATTTAGGGGAACAGCGCCAAAGTACCTCTACCGCGCAAATTAAAATCTCGGCTCCCTCCCATGAGGTCATGGAAGAGATTATGAGTCAACTAATTGATATCGGCGCGTTTTCTCTACAAGAGGATGTTCAAGATGCGAAACTGGAAACCGTCCATCAGCATGGTGTCAGTCCCGATGATTTCTATGTGACTACTATTTATCCCACAGAAGTACGCATCGCTGGTGAGTGGGTCCTCGTTCAAAATCAGCGCATGGATGGGGCGATCGCTGTTACCGAAGGACCATCAGGACCGATCGCCCGTTGTAAATTATTGCGCGATCTCGAAGTTGGCGAAAAAGTAGTTGTCGATGTTATGGGTATCCGCACTATCCGCAAACCTGAATCTCGCGAACAGCGTAATAATCAGGAATTTGGCTTTATGTCAGCCGGGGTTTCTAGTGAACGCCGCGTAGAATTGATCGTCGAACAGGTAGCCTGGGAAATGCGCCAAATTCGCGATCGCGGTGGTAAAGTCGTCGTAACCGCTGGTCCTGTCGTTATTCACACCGGAGGATCTCAGCATTTATCTCACCTCATTCGCCAGGGTTATGTCCAGGCTTTATTGGGCGGAAATGCGATCGCTGTTCATGATATTGAACAGTCCATGATGGGAACTTCTCTCGGTGTCGATATGAAACAGGGAGTCGCCGTCAAAGGGGGACACCGCCATCATCTCAAAGTCATTAACACTATTCGGCGTTGCGGTAGCATTGCTAGTGCTGTCCAACAGGGAGTCATCACCAGTGGTATTATGTATGAGTGTGTCCGCAATGATGTTCCCTTCTCCCTGGCGGGTTCTATCCGCGATGATGGCCCTCTACCTGATACCCAGATGGATTTAATTCAAGCACAGCAGCACTATAGCCAGTTGCTACAAGGTACAGACATGATTATCATGCTCTCTACCATGCTTCATTCCATCGGTGTCGGTAATATGACTCCATCTGGCGTTAAAATGGTCTGTGTGGATATTAACCCGGCTGTGGTCACAAAATTAAGCGATCGCGGTTCCGTTGAGTCTGTGGGTGTAGTCACTGACGTGGGGCTGTTCCTCAGCTTGTTGGTCAAACAACTAGACCGCCTAACCAGTCGCTATGATGCCAAAACTGCCGTCTAACCATCCATAATTAATTACACTATCGCGCAAGTCTCCCCCGATCTAATCATCTCATCGGGGAGATGCTCATATTCCCATACCCCACCAAAACAAACTAGGACTTCCTACCGTTTACCACTGGCGGGAAGTCCTAGTTCATAATTATCCTGGCATCTTGCTATTTTCCCAGGCAGCTACCCGCCAAGTATCTTCGCCGTTTCAGCGTTTCACATCCGAGTTCGGGATGGATCGGTGTGGTTCCACTGAGCCATAGACACCAGGAAAGCTCTATAATCTTTCTCTGGTTGCGATCGCTTTAGCGTTTCGTCGCTTCTCTCTCTCGCACAGTTATTAATAGTAGGGGATAGTTCAGGAAATGTCAACCCCTAAATCAAACTTTTTTTGAGATTTCCTCAAACCCCTGATATACAAGGATTTCCCGCCCATCTGATCGGCAAAATCGCCTCCAAATCTAATTGGGCGGCGACTTGGGCTAATTGTTGCAGGTCCGTGGGATTGTCCAAATAGGGCATCACACCCAAAACCGGAATTTGGGTCAGGGAGGTAATCAGATCCGCCGGAGTCCAATTCTCAACATCCTGGGGTTCTGTCGGTTGAAGACAGTTAAGGACAATGCCGCGCAAATTTACTTTAGCCTGTCTAGCCAGGGCCACATTAGCCACAGCCTGAGCGATCGCCCCTAGTCGCACAGGAACCACCAAAACCGTTGGTAAAGCCCAATCCCGCGCCAAATCAGCCACAGTCAATTCCCTAGTTACAGGGGAACCCAAACCTCCCAAGGCTTCCACCAGCACCAAATCTCGCTCTTGCTGAAGGTTGACCAAAGCTGACCAAGCCTGACTGAGTTCGACCTGGCGATTTTCCTTTTCCGCCGCCAAGGGGGGAGCCAGGGGTGCATCAAAATAAATCGGTGCGATCGCCTCTAGGGACTGTTCCGGCCAAAATAGGCGTTGATACAATTCGCGATCGCCTATTCCCGATTGAATTGGTTTGAGTACACCCAGACTCACAGACCTTTGGTAACTTTGAAAATAGGCAATTAACGCGCTAGTTAAAACCGTTTTTCCGGCTTCCGTATCAGTTGCAGTAATCAGCAGGGTATTTTTCACAATTAACTACTATGGCAAAATTAGTTTATCGAGATTCTTAACCTCATTATTCCCCATACCATCTACCTCCGTCTCTGATTCAGGAAAGAAAGTTGGCGGTTTTTCCGATGGTTTAGGGTTCCCACTCAGATCAAGATTTCTCTCTATGTTTTCCGGCTTGGGTTCCGGTTCCAGTTCCGGTTCCGGTTCCAGTTCCGGTTTCGGTTGCGGTTGTGGTTCCGGTTCCGGTTGTGGTTCCGGCTCCGGTTGTGGTTGCGGTTGCGGTTGCGGTTGTGGTTGTGGTTGTGGTTCGGGAATGATAGGAGGTAAAGAGTTAATCAATTCCAACTCTAGCGTATATTGACTTTCCGACAATTCTGGGAGAGTTTCCAAGATGATAGTATAGTCACCATCAGCAAATAAAGGACCCTGCCAAATTGATACCCCAGTCGCGCGGGAATTAACCGGGTTGTTGTCAGGTCCCAGCAATGTCAGTAACACACCATCACCAGTAACAGATAGATAAAGCTGTTGTCCTTCCGTAGCCGATAGGAGATATTCAGATATTTGATTGGCGGCGATCGCCCCTTCAACAACAGTAATATCTCCCGGCGTGACATCTAAGCGTCTAGTTAACACTTCCGGTGTCGTTTCCGGTTCCGGAAGTGTTAACTAGACGCTT
>NZ_PKGG01000069.1:0-23646 GCF_046480465.1 Arthrospira sp. PCC 8006 | reverse complement strand
CAAACCGGAGGTTACGATTTTGGTATTGACCCTTTTGGAAATCTCCCAAACCTTTGAGTAAAGTCTTATTAGAGGGAGCCAAATCAGCAGAACCGCCAACCAATTCGGGAAGGACTCCAGCGATCGCATTTAGAGTAGCACCGGACTGGTTACGGGTCGCATCAGCCTTAGTTTCCGGCGTATAGGTAGGCAGAGATTTTTCCCATCCTTGGGGAAGTTTCCCACTCAGCAAGCGTTCCAGAGTCGCCGCCTCTTCAGGATACTTAGATTTGTAGGTTTCAAAAGCTGCTTTCCACTCATCCTCATAATTCGCACCCCGCTCGACTGCTTTGCGGAAATGCTTAATTGCATCATCAGGAATCACAAATTCAGGATAACTCCAACCCAGATGATCACGGGTAGCCTGTACTTCTGCTTTACCCAAAGCGGCACCATGAACGTCATGGCTGTTAGCTTTGTTAGGAGAACCAAAACCGATGGTGGTGGTAACTTTAATCAAGGAAGGCTTATCAGTGACCGCCTTTGCTTTCTCAATGGCGGTAGCGATCGCTTCCAAATCTGTATTACCATCAGCAACGTGCTGAACGTGCCAGCCATAGGCTTCAAAGCGCTTGCACACATCTTCGGTAAACGATATATCCGTAGATCCATCAATAGAAATATGGTTATCGTCATAGAAGGCGATCAGCTTACCGAGGCCCCAGTGTCCGGCCAAAGAACAAGCCTCTCCAGAAATACCTTCCATGTTGCAGCCATCCCCTAGGATGGCATAGGTATAGTGGTCTACCACAGTACAATCAGGCTTGTTAAAACGCGCCGCCAGATGAGCCTCAGCCAAAGCCAGACCCACAGCGTTAGCAATACCTTGTCCTAGGGGGCCGGTAGTCACTTCCACCCCTTCGGTGACGTGATTTTCTGGGTGTCCTGGAGTTTTCGACCCCCACTGACGAAACTGTTTAATATCATCGATGCTGACGCTATCATAGCCGGCCAGATGCAGAAGGGCATAATGTAGCATACAGCCATGACCTGCCGATAGCACAAAGCGATCGCGGTTGAACCATTTAGGGTTTTTGGGGTTATAACGCATAAAGCGATCCCAGAGTACAAAGGCCATCGGAGCCGCACCCATAGGAAGTCCGGGGTGGCCTGAGTTCGCTTTCTCTACTGCATCAATAGCTAAAAAACGAATTGAGTTAATGCAGAGTTGTTCAAGTGATTGGGTTGCAACAGCCATAGTTGTGTTTTTCTATATACTCGCTCTAAAGTGTGAGTGCCGGAGTAGAGAAACCAGATGATAATGGTTCTATTTTCAGAATTGCTCTGGAATCGCCCTCAGACTGCATCTGAGATCATCTCATTTTGAGGGACTATCAGGCAAGGGACTTGAAACTAAATTGATCGATCGCCAAATATCTAGGGAATGTTCTCCGCCAACACAGACTTTTTCTGCCACTGTCGGGCAGTAATCGATCCAGCCTATTCGGCTATCTCTACCGCCTGTGCAATTTCCATCATACCAAGATCTGGTCTCTACTTACCCCAACTCTGCCAGTGAACACCAGAAAAGTTTGGTAGATGAGTAGCCCGGTCTCTGAGCCAGCAGTGTGGAAAAGCGACGGGCGCGGCTTTAGGCGCTATCACGGTGCTATGATGGCAATTTTGATTATTCTGCCAGTCAGACCGGCCAAATGAAAGGGGCTTAACATCTAGGCTAAGGGTATAGGTGGGTAGCTTGATGCAGGCGCAAAAATGTAGCTAGGGAAAAATATGGCGATCGCCACTTGCCATTGTGGTAATTTTCATAGATATTGTGGGACAGTCTTAGTCAAAATTGGTAATCGGTTAAATTATTAAACAGAAATCATGGCTTTATATCTGGATTCTGCTATTGTGTCGGAAGCTGAAGCAGCTAGTCAATTGGGTTGGGTGAAAGGAGTTACCACTAATCCCACTTTACTGGCTAAAAGTGACCTATCCCCACAAGCAACTTTAAAAGCACTTAAACAACTATTCCGGGGGGAGATTTACTATCAGTTAACTGCCTTAGATTTTGATAGTATGCTTGAGGAGGCTTGGGCAGCTTATAATATTTTGGGAGAACAAACAGTTTTAAAAGTTCCAGCCACTAGCTTAGGCTTTCAAGTAGTGGCTCATATATCCCCTAAAATTGCCTGTTCTGTGACGGGGATTTATAGTGCATCTCAAGCGGCTGTGGCTAAAGAAGCGGGGGCAAAATATGCGATCGCCTATGTAAACCGCGCCACCCGATTTTTAGGAGATGGAATCACCCTAGTTAAAGATATGGCCGAAATTCTCGCCGGAAGTGAAACCAAAATTCTCGCCGCCAGCATCAAGTCCCCAGAGGAAGCCGTCGCCACCCTCAAAGCTGGTGCTTATCACCTCACTCTCCCCTGGGATATTCTGCAATCTTTAACCACCCATGAACTCTCAAATCAAACTGTACAAGAGTTTCACCAAAATGGTCGGGGTTTACTCAGTTAATGGGCTAGGGTAAAGCCCCCACCCCAGAGGGGGTTATATTATCTTCGGTTAGGGTGAGATACTGCTACTGTGCCGCAAAAATCATCGGCAGCAAATTGAGGATTATTAACCCCCAAACCCGATAAATCATCAGATATTAAATCCGTGTTAACTGACTCCTTAGCAGACAATTTGGGAAAGTCACCTTTTTGATAGGTAGCAATTTGTTCTGGGGTGAGTAAATCCATAAAATCCGCCAATTCTCGATAGGTGATACATTTAACTTCTGGCTGACCACAAACGGCTTCAGCAAAGCGGAACATAGCATTCCAATAAGCGCCATTATTCCAGGCGGAAAAATGATGACCAATATGGATAGGGGCGCGATTTCCTGTATAGTTAGCCTGAAAATAGTTTAGATAGGTTTGGAAAGTATCTTCTTCGTAGAATTGAGCATTAGCAGGGTTCGGCTTGGCTTGAGAATGAGCATAATAGAAATTATAGTCCATTGACAAGACATTTTTACGGGTTTTAGCGGTAGTTAAACTAGCGAGGGGGAAATTCCAGATGCCGTTTGGTTTTTGCGGCCAGTAGTTAGATTGAGCCACTTTACTGGTATCATAACGAAATCCTTTTTTTTGTAGGGTTTGATATAAACCAGGACCCTGACCCAATTCGGGGGCGCGAAATCCTTGGATGGCGGTTTTATCAAAGGCGAGACGACCTTCTAGGTTATTAATTTGGTAGGCTTCAAAAATAAACTTATCAAAATAGTTAAATTCTCGCGTCCAGTCCGCCTCAGTCCAGCGACTACCATCAAAATGACCTACTGCATGGGATGCAATCTCATGACCTTCTTGATAGGCTAAATTTAGCTGTTCTAGGCGTTGTTTAACTTCTTCTGGGGTTCCTCCCCAACCGATCGCAGAATGGCCGACCCGGTGACGGCCAGGTGGGTGATAAAGTAGGCGATCGCCAGTATTGACAAAATACACAGCACTGATAAAATAAGTAAAACGGAGGGGAATATTTTTAGCTGCCATTTGTTTAGCAAAATGGCGAGATTTTTGCCATGCTTCCAGAGAACGGGAACCGTCAAAAGCCAGCAGGACAAATTGAGGAGGGCGACTAGGGAGATTAATCAAACCTGCTTGAGCAATTAAACTTAATAGAAACTGTGAATCCCAACGATTAGATAAGCAGGAATTACCGCCACCTTGTTGTTGACAAGCAGTAATTAAATCTTGAGGAAAGGGTCCCAAAGAGTCGTTTCCTTCCATACAATAACCAGTAATGGCATTAAGATGAGAACCATCTGGACAGGTATTATTTCCGTATGCTTGGCGAAATAATGTTTCCGACCATTGGTTATTGAAACAAGCGGAACCGCCGCCCCATTGGAGACATTTATTAATCATGTTTTGGGTGAGAGGTCCTGAAGCCATCTCACCATTAGAACAGAAATAGCCGCCGGGGTGATTAACGGTTTTTAGTTCCCATGTAACTGGTGTTTCTGGGTGAGTGGGGGGTGCAATTGATGGGGCTACAGGGGATAAATTCGATGATAAATTATTGACATTGTGGCAGGAAGTCAGGAAAAATAAGAGGCTAAAACCGGATAAAGTTTTGGGGAACCGCATATTTTTTAACATAACAATGATTGAATCAGGAAGGCAAATTATCCTTTAATCTCATCCTCAAAAAAAGGTAATTTTAAGAAAAAACCGGATTTCCGATAGCCATGTATAAGAAACCCGGTTAAATTTGTCGCGACATATTGTAGATTTTGACAACCCCATTAGGCTTCGAAATGGAGATATTCAGGGGTTTTCAAAGGACGGGTGTAGCAGTCATGTTGGTAGTTAAGCATGAAACCGTTGAGGGTCTTGAGTAGGTCTTCACGTCCTAGTAAGTGTTCAATGCGGTAGAGTGGTTCTCCTTGATGAAAGAGAATTAAGGTGGGTAGATTCTGAAGTCGATAGGTACTGGCCAGCTTTAAATTCTGGTCAGCATTAATACCCAATACCTGAACCTGACCTGTCCACTGGGTCTGGAACTGTTCCAGTTGAGGGACAATAAGTTTACACAGGCCGCACCAGGGAGCCCAGAACTTAACGAGAATAGGTGTAGAAGCACTCAAGACCTCTTTAGAAAATTGCTGCTCACTGACCGATAAAAGCATGATGGCTCTAAATTTTATTAACGAACATTTTATATCCCTGGGATCATGCTACCAGCCTACGTTACTTGTGACACGAATTAATAGAGGATGAGCTTGCCAAAGTAGGATAATGAAAATGCCAACACCGAGATAAGCGGGACGGAGAAATTCCTGTATAACTAGGGTTTGCCGTCCCTGAATAATTGCCAAAAAGGGAATTACGGAGGTTTGGGATTTGAGGGTTTCAAAGGATTGGCCAAAACGGGCTTGTAAACGCCGATCGCCATGCCAAACTCCAAAGAGGTGATGTAAAACTAAACCAATGGAGGTCACGAGGGTAAAGGTGGTACCAATCCATAGGGTATGGGCAATACACCAGATGACTTGTCCAACCATTTGGGGATGTCGGGTAATACGGATAATGCCAGTTTGATGAAGATGGACTTGTGGTTTAGCGATCGCAGCAATTTCGAGTAGATTGAAAGTAGAGGGGTATAAAAACACAAAGGAGATAGCCGAGAGAACCCAAACGATAGGTTTAAGGGCGGGTACACCCTGGAGTTGCCAGAGTTGTAGGCCATCATAGCGGTGATTAAAGAAGTAGATAATCAAGACGACCGCCAGGGATAAACTGACCAGAGCGAAAAAAATGCGATATAACCGGGGACCGATAACCTGTTCGACAACAGGTCGGAGGGCAGCTAGACCACTATGGGCGATCGCAAAGCATAGCAGTAACCCCACCATCACGAAATGGCTAAGACTGAGCCATTGATCAGACATTTTGACTTCTCCAACGGATAATAAAGTTAACTCCAATACAGATCATCTCGCAGTATGCTCAAAGAAGACGATCCTCACATAGCTATTCTCGGATCTTTTGTCTGCCGATGAGGTTAACACCATGTCCGATCTTCCATTCACTTTAGATCAGTTACGCATTCTGCAAGCGATCGCTTCCGAGGGAAGTTTTAAGCGAGCGGCCGATCGCTTATATGTATCCCAACCAGCAGTGAGTTTGCAGGTGCAGAACCTAGAACGCCAATTAAATGTACCCTTATTTGATCGAGGAGGTCGTCGCGCCCAACTGACAGAAGCGGGTCATCTATTACTGAGTTATGGGGAAAAAGTCCTTTCCCTGTGTCAGGAAACCTGTCGTGCGATCGAAGACTTACAAAACCTGCAAGGAGGGACGCTAATTGTCGGTGCTTCCCAAACTACGGGAACCTATTTGCTACCTCGGATGATTGGGATGTTTCGCTCAAAATATCCCGATGTGTCGGTACAACTTCATGTTCACTCTACCCGTCGCACGGCTTGGAGTGTGGTTAACGGACAAATTGATTTGGCGATCGTGGGGGGGGAGATCTCCCCGGAATTGGCGCAATCATTAGAGGTGGTTCCCTTCGCAGAAGATGAACTAGCTCTGATCATGTCGGTTTCCCATCCCCTCGCCGGACAGGAGATTATCGAACATGATGATTTATACGACTTGCAGTTTATCAGTCTTGATGCTCAATCGACTATCCGCAAAGTGATTGACCAGGTATTGAGTCGGTCTGGGATTGATACCAGTCGCCTCAAAATCGAAATGGAACTAAGTTCTATTGAAGCGATCAAAAATGCGGTGCAGTCAGGTCTAGGGGTGGCTTTCGTTTCCACATCCGCCATTGAGAAAGAGTTACAAATGGGAGTATTGCAAATTCCTAAAATTGATCGAGTCACTATCAAACGGATGTTATCAGTGATTTATAACCCATTACGCTATAGATCTAAAGCCGCATCTGTATTCATAAAGGAGATTTTACCGAATTTCTCTAGTACACAACTCCCACCGGAAAATTTAGATATTTCTGCTGGGTTGGCTAACGAACCTACCTCAGAACAGATGCCCTTGTAGTCTGGACTAGGGGTTAGACTTCCACCACATTAGCACATCAAATAGCAATTTTACTTAGTGATGTCAGACGTTCCGTTCACCCTGGATCAATTACGAATTCTGAAGGCGATCGCCTCTGAAGGGAGTTTTAAAAGAGCCGCCGATAGTCTCTATGTCTCCCAACCTGCGATCAGCCTACAAGTACAGAATTTAGAGCGACAATTAGATGTTCCGCTGTTCGATCGCGCTGGTCGCCGGGCTAAACTTACCGAGGCTGGACATTTACTGATTAGTTATGGGGAAAAGATCCTTTCCCTATGTCAAGAAACCTGTCGTGCGATCGAAGACTTACAAAACCTACAAGGGGGAACCCTAATTGTTGGTGCTTCCCAGACTACCGGAACCTATCTCCTACCGGGGATGATTGGGATGTTTCGGCGAAAATACCCAGATGTAGCTGTGCAACTCCATGTCCACTCTACCCGTCGCACGGCTTGGAGTGTTGCTAACGGACAAATTGACTTAGCCATCATTGGCGGTGAGATCCCGCCAGAATTGCAGGACTGTCTCAGCGTTCAACCTTATATTGAGGATGAACTAGCCCTAGTTTTGCCTGTGTTTCACCCCTTGGCTGAAAAAGACTTTATTCAAAAGGAAGACCTGTATAACCTCAAGTTTATCGCCCTAGATGCTCAATCGACTATTCGCAAGGTGATTGATCAAGTCCTCAGTCGCTATGATATTGATCCGCGTCGCTTACGGATTGAAATGGAACTTAACTCGATTGAGGCTATTAAAAATACTGTGCAAGCGGGACTGGGAGCCGCTTTTGTGTCTACTTCGGCTATTGAAAAAGAGCTACAAATGGGGATGCTGCATCGGGCCACCATTGATTCAGTAACGGTTAAACGGATGTTATCAGTAATTGTTAATCCTAATCGGTATCAATCTAAAGCCGCCGAAGCCTTCAGTCGCGAGATTTTACCTCTATTTTGTAATGGTGCGATCGCAATTTAACTGATGTGATAGACTGAAAAAGTTTGAGACCATTTAAGGGTGGAGGTAAAACCGCGCAGAATGAAACAATTGGGAACCCATCTGGTCATTGACGCTTGGCACTGTCCTGCAGATCTTTTGAATGACCCCGAACGTATCCGCACTGCTATACTCGATGCAGTTACCGCAGGAGAGGCGACGTTGATTGACTTTTGTGTGCATCAATTTAGCCCCCACGGGGTGACGGCAACAGCCACCTTGGCTGAATCGCATATTGCTATTCACACCTGGCCTGAGTATGGCTATTTTGCGGCTGATCTGTTTTTCTGTGGCCGTGGTAATCCTCGCAAAGCTGCTGAACATTTGGAAACTGCATTGCAAGCCGGTCAGGTCAATAGACGTGAGTTTGAGCGCGGTTTTGAACCTTCAGTCAGTGTCGATACTTCTTCAGTTAGTGAAACCTCACCGGCGACTAATTTGACGGCTTTGGCAGAAAACAGTTTTGCAGGTCGTTAGGCGATCGCCCCCTAGAAAATTCCACGATCTTTAGTCATCTGCGATCGTGGAATTTTGGTCTGATTTGGGTCTGATTGTCGGGTTCATCAACGATTAGCGCCCTTGTTGCTGCAACAGGGGACGAACTACCCAATAGCCCATACCAAAGGCGGCTACTACAATTAGGGCGATGGAAACAATTAGCCAGATCCCACTTAATTCACCTCTATCAGGTCCTGATGACGGTCGCAGTCGGCCTTCTGGTTCCTCAGTAAATTGGGGCGGTGGAGTGTCCGGCGCGTCGCTATTTGGGGGAAAGACTACATCTGGTTGTGGAATCTCGGTTCTGGGCTGTTCATAAAAGTTCGGTGGCGGCGAGACGGGATTAACATTAAAGCTAGGATTGACAGGGGGAACTGCTGATAATGGCTGGCTTTTCCCTTGCACCGATTCAACGGCTAAATAGAATTGATTAGCAGCCTGGACTACATTATTAAGTTCTTGGCGCAAATTTTGATTTTCTTCGAGAAGTTGTTGGTTTTGGGTTCTCAGGGAATTGATTAGGTTTTGAGAACCTTGTAATTCGGCTGTTACCTCTCGATATAGGGATATGGGGACTGAGGGTGAATAACTACTACTATTTCCGCCTTCGGGTGGGGTGGGGTTAGAGGCTGTAGAATTTGGTATAGGATTTGACATGGCTGTTATGGATAAACTTTGGGGTATGATCAACGGGATTAGTTGAACGACGATCGCCTTGATGATATTGCTATTAGACCAATCACGGGGCATTTAGTCAAGGAAATCTACGGGCGATCGCAATTGGTTGTTTATTGTTGATATAAATTATGAGTAACTCCCAGGTAAAACCTTCTGAGACTGAATCGGTTACTAATACAGAACCCAGATATGGAGAGAGAGAGATTAGCGAGGGGCAGTTAATTACCTTCCCCAATCCCCGACCCGGACGCAGCTATCAAATTCACATAGTCTTACCAGAGTTTACTTGTAAGTGTCCGTTTTCGGGATATCCAGATTTTGCCACCATTGATTTAACCTATGTGCCGGATCAGTCCGTGGTAGAGTTAAAGTCCATCAAGCTCTATATTAACAGTTATCGCGATCGCTACATATCCCATGAGGAATCAGTTAACCAGATCCTTGATGACTTTGTTGCCGCCTGTGACCCCCTGTCAGTTCACATCAAAGGCGACTTTAACCCCAGAGGTAATGTTCACACCGTGGTTGAGGTGCATCACCATAAACACCAGCAAACTAATTAATCGATTTATCTACTCATCAATCCCAGCAAATGCTATAATCATAGCTTGTGTCGAATTCCAGCCATTTCATGCCCAAACTCAAAACTCGTAAATCAGCAGCTAGGCGCTTTAAGGTAACGGGAAGCGGGAAACTCGCACGCCGCAAGGCTTTTAAGAGTCACCTGCTACAACACAAAAGTGCAACTCGCAAGCGCCGTTTGTCAAAAACGGCTATTGTCGATGAACGCGATGCTGAAAACGTGCGTCTGATGATGCCGTATTTGTAACGCTATAGTTCGATCAACTCAATTTTAAGGAAAAACAACAATGACACGAGTTAAACGTGGTAATGTTGCCCGTAAACGTCGCAAAAAAATTCTCAAACTTGCGAAAGGATTTCGCGGCTCTCAATCTAAAAATTTCCGAATTGCTAATCAGCGGGTTATGCAGGCGCTGCGTAACGCTTACCGGGATAGAAAAAAACGCAAGCGCGACTTCCGCCGTCTGTGGATTACCCGGATTAATGCTGCTGCTAGAGTCCACGGCATCAGTTATAGCCAACTCATGGGGAATTTGAAAAAAGCCGACATTGAAATCAATCGCAAGATGCTGGCGGAAATGGCAGTGCTTGACCCAGATACGTTTGAAAAAGTGGTCGCTAAAGCTGCTCAAGCTCAATCCTAGGGGATTTTCAATTGGTACACTTTGAACGAAGGATGGAGACAATTCTATCCTTCTTCAAGGTCAGATGAAATTGGTAATTTAAAATTAAAAATGGATAGTAATCTCGCAGTTGTTTATCTGGTATTACTGCTGGTTTTTTTGTCTGGTTCTGGCTTTTTTATTGTGCGTCAGATTTTCCGAACTCGCGAAGTTGAGAGTAAGATGTCACAATTGCAACAGCAGCTCTCTCAGGGTCAAGGAACAGCTCAGGAATATTATAAATTAGGCTGTATTTATAATGATAAAAACTTGTATTCTCAGGCGATCGCTGTTTTACAAAAAGCTCTCAAAGCAGTAGAGGAACAGGAGCCACCTGAGAACATAGCCATGATTTATAATGCCTTGGGTTATGCTCACTTTGCTAAGGAAGAATATGATATCGCCATTCGTAATTATAAGGAAGCATTAAAGCTGACTCCTGAATATGCGACAGCTTGCAATAATCTAGGTTATGCTTACGAACGCAAAAAGCTGACTTCTCAGGCTTTAGAAGCCTACGAAAAGTCTCTGAGTTTAGAACCCAATAATCAAATTGCTCAACGTCGCGCTGAGTCTTTACGGAAACGATTAGGTATTCCCACCTCAGAAACTGCTCAATAACATTTCCCGACCCTCCCCTGAGTGAGGAGGGGGGTTAATGAAAGCTAATTTCTATGCTAACGGGTACACTTTTGTAAAGCCGCTTGTGTGGTGGCGACATAGGCGGAGTCGCGACCATAGAGACTTTGGAGAATTTCCAGGGTTTCCTCAACTAAAATCAATGAGTTGATGGTATTTAACCAAGCGATGTCTCCTTCCGGTACGATCATGCCGTAGAACTCACAGGTGAGGGGTTCTTGGGGAATTATGGCATAGTCTTGAGGGTTAATATCTGGTTGACGCAACACTTCCCCAACTAGCAATAAACCATCACTAGCAAAGGCGTTGATTTCCCGATTAAGAACATCACGCACGGCATCGGCGCGGCCTGATGTGCCATGATATTGTACGATTTGAGCTAGGGAATAACGACTGCTGATAAATCCCTGGGTAAGGGTGTTAGGAAGTACACCAATAATGATGTTTTCCATGGCACCATCTGGGTTGATTAAGGTTTGATTATCTGCGGCAACTAATAGGTGATTTCCTGTGGCGATAAAGCGATCGGAATAGACCATGCCTGGTGGGGGGGTGCGGGTGACAGTGTTGGGGCCACATTCTAGGTGGACGGTTCCATCAGCGACGATAGATTCCCGATTGTCCAGGGTGGACTGTACCAGTTGAACTTGGACGGGTTGATTAAGTTGTAGTTGTTGGGTGAGGCGACTCGCTAGAAGTTCCATGAGTTGGATACAGTACCCTTCCCATTCTCCGGTGTCTGGAGACAGATAACCCAAAGGGGCGGCATCTTGTCTAACTCCGGCTTTGAGAATGCCTGTTCTTCTGATGTCTTCGAGGACGGTTCCGGCGATCGCATTTAGGGGAAATAGGCTACACAGAGTTAGGGTCAGGAAAACCCGAATGATATTTTTCATAAAATCAATGTAGTGGACATTTGTTAACAGAAGTTCACTCAGAAATATAGCTTACCCTGTATTTAACCAGGAATTATTAAAGGGGAGAGTGGGCATTTTGAACTGTCATCAGGGGATGTTAGAGTCGATCATAGTTCGGGCACAAACTGAATTAATTTCACCCTATATATTTTATCAGCTCTGCCAGGAGTTTTGTCTAAAAACAGGTACCAATAAGTTATACTTTGGGGAACCGATCGCCTCTTATTTAGACCCGGATAGAGGATTGGGGGTATCCGAAATTAGGGCGTTTCTGGATGGCTTGGCAATTTATGTCCGGCTGATTACCACCCCTAATTTTACTGTTAATTTTTACCTAAATTGTCTTGATAAATACTCGGAAAATCCGATAAATATAACTGCGAAAATTATCGGTTGTGGGATGGTGGGTAGAGTCGCAAAAATCACCATCAATGGCGAGGAACCCATAGCATTTAAAGCATTTTTTGACCCAGATTTTATATGGGTTCATGGTCCCTGGGGTGAAATTCCGGTGGGGATTCGTTTAAAATATTGTGGGGTAACAAAAGATATGGCTGAGTTTTTATTTGCGAGTCAAAATTGGGTGGTGAGTGAGTGGATTGATGATGAGAAATCCAGGTTATGTAATCGCCAAGGTTTAAGATATCGAGAATTTGCCTATAAAGAAGGGTTGACTAAACTCAACCCTTTAAACCGAAATAACTATAACCTTGAGGGTATCCGACTCGATCCGGGTGGCATTCAAAAAGAGTATCGCGGCCGGCGTTTGGTAGATTTTTATCAAGGGACTTGGTTTTATTTACGCAAAATCCGCCGAGATAAATGGAAGGGAATTTATGCGATCGCCAATCAGTTGTTGACGGGGATAATACAACACAGTCGCAGAATCCCCAATTGCTAACTACCGTGCATCAGGAGATTGCATAATTCGGAGAATTTCTGCTTGAATGCGCTCTCTAAATCGGCTATCAGATTGTTGATGGCGGGTGATTTCATTAAAGCGACTAACAGTTAATCCTTTGCTTTCAATAATGCGTTTGGCTTGGTCACAGTAGCTAACCGCAATTTGGGGAGCATTTCCAGGTAGCATATTAATGCTAGTCGGCTCATCACAGACAATGCGCGGCACTTGTCCGACAATTCTTTTAATTTCCTCAACCGCCTGATGCCGTCTCGATTCCAGTGCGATCGCTGCTTGAGCGTAGTTGGTAATCTCCTGATTGCTAAAGGTAGGATTTCCCGCTCTAGCGGTCGTGCTAAAACTGGCGGTTAGGGATGGAGCAGTTAAACTAGGAACCCATCCCGTCAGCAGTCCGACACCAGATAAAATAGTGATGGCAGTGGACTGAATGAATAACCGATGTAAATGCCCTTGATGTGGTAGTTTCATAGTAGTTTGTTACTCCGTTAAAGTAATAAATAAATAACACAAATTCCCCTAAAATATCTAGGGGAGTCATATAGGATTAGTTGCCGTTACTACGCTGTTGACGAAGTAACTCAGCCTGAATTTGCCGTTGCAGTTGTGGGTTATCTTGTTGTAATCGAGTAATCTCGTTAAATCGATTAATGGTAAGATTGTGCTGTTCAATAAAATCCTTGGCCAGATTGCAATAATTAACAGCGATCGCCCTTAGATCTCGATTCAAGCTATTAATCCCACGGCGATCGCTACAGATGACCTCTGGAACCGTACCCCCTGCAATTCCCCTAATCTCATCATAGGCCTGTTTGCGTCTAGGTTCAATTAGTAGAACGGCACGGGCATAATTGCGAATTTCATCATCAGTAATATTAGGGCCTTGCTGTGCGTTAGCGAAAGTTCCTGACCGACCTGTAGGGGACAACAAGTCGGGGACTACTCCGCTAAGGACTCCAAACACAGCGAAAACACCGACCAAAAGTGTTTGTAACCCTTTCCGGCTCATGGGATTATAGACAGAAGCGAGCCAAGAATTCATATATCCGCGTCTCCAAGCAGCAACAAGCATTAATCACCCCTCACTCAAATGGGGGAAGTTGTATTTAGACATAGCCAACCCCTGCCCCATTATTTAAGAATAAGAACAGGATCAGGCTATAACACAGCATAATTATTTTGAATTATTTTGTAGCTCAGAAGTTCCTCAAATATGCAGAAACTAAATGGTGTCGTCGCAGCCGGCCATCAAGAAACCGCACTGGCTGGGTTAGCAATGTTCCCCCTGGGGGGTAATGCTTTTGATGCAGCCGTCGCGTCCATGCTGGCTGCTTGTGTGGCTGAACCCGGGTTAACTTCCCTAGGTGGGGGAGGTTTCCTGTTGGCTCACACCCACACCAATCAGAATATTTTATTTGATTTCTTTACACAAACACCAAGCATTAAACAATCAAAAAGTCAAGTATATTTTTACCCGGTTGATGTTAATTTTGGTGGCAGTGTTCAGGAATTTCATATTGGTTTGGGTTCTATGGCCGTTCCGGGTGTGGCGGCTGGGGTGTTTAAGGTTCACCAGACCCTAGGAAAACTGCCTTTAAAGGTAGTGGCTGAACCCGCGATTAATTTGGCTAGAAATGGTTTAGAAATTAATACTTTCCAAGCCTATACTTTTAACCAGATTCTCTCCTCAATTTTATTGAGTTCCCCCGAAGGTCGGGAAATTTATGCTCCCCAAGGCTCGATTCTCCAAGCTGGTGAACGAATAGTTATGAAAAATCTAGCGAATACTCTGGAATATCTGGTTAAACAGGGATTTGAGGAGTTTTATCAGGGGGAAATTGCTCGGCAATTGGTGGCTGATTGTCATCAGGGGGGTGGCTATTTAAGTGAGGAGGATTTGAGACGGTATCGGGTGATTGAACGCCAACCGTTAAGAATTGGTTATCGGGGAAAACAGATTTTGACTAATCCGCCTCCCAGTTCCGGGGGAACGCTCATTGGCTTGGGGTTGGAACTGCTTTCGGGAATTGAAGTTGCTAATCTGGAGTTTGGGAGTTGTCGGCATCTCCATATTTTAGCGGATGTAATGAGATTAACTAATACTGTGAGAAAACAGGGGTTTGACGATCGCCTTCATGAACAGAATATGGCTGCTGAGTTCCTGTCCCCAGAACATCTACAACCCTATCTGCAAGAATTACAGGAGACCGTGAATAAGTGGGGGAGTACCACTCATATTAGTGTTGTGGATAGTGAGGGGAATGCGGCTAGTGTTACTACTTCTAACGGGGAGGGGTCGGGTTATATGATTCCGGGGACGGGGATTATGATTAATAATATGTTAGGTGAGGAAGATTTGAACCCCCACGGCTTCCACCAGTGGCGGGAAAATGTGCGACTATCCTCGATGATGGCTCCTACTTTGATTTTAGATGGCGATCGTTTAGAGATGGTGATCGGGTCTGGCGGGTCTAATCGTATTCGCACCGCCATTTTACAAGTAATCTCCAATTATCTCGATTTTGGGATGTCCTTAGCCGCCGCCGTTAATCGTCCCCGTGTCCATTGGGAGAATTATCGTTTTGATATCGAACCCGGTTTTAATCAAACCGAGATTAATCATCTGCAACTTGCGGACCATAGCGAAATTGTCCAATGGGGGGAACGGAATATGTTTTTTGGTGGGGTTAATGGAGTCGCCACTAATGCTGATGGGACTATTTTAGGAACTGGGGATATCCGACGCAGTGGCGTGAGTTTAGGGATTTAGGGAAATTAATAAGCAAAACTTATAGCTATCATCAGTTTTATCTGATTAAACATATAACTAAATAGTCATAAAGCTATTGACATATATGAGTTAAGTGTGAGATATTACAGACACGGTAGAAAAACAACTACCGGATATGTACCTCGAAAACTCAATAACGCAATCATATTTGATATGACCACTACCTTACAGCAACGGGAAAATCTCAATATTTGGGAACAGTTTTGCGGTTGGGTAACATCTACCAATAACCGCCTTTATGTAGGTTGGTTTGGTATTGTGATGATCCCTACCTTGCTAACTGCCACCATCTGTTTTGTGTTAGCTTTTGTAGCTGCACCTCCTGTGGATATTGACGGCATCCGCGAACCCGTTTCCGGTTCTCTGTTGTACGGCAATAACATCATCACGGCGGCTGTTGTACCCAGTTCTAATGCGATTGGGTTGCACTTTTATCCCATCTGGGAAGCGGCAAATATTGATGAATGGCTTTATAACGGCGGCCCCTACCAGTTGATTGTTTTCCACTTCCTAATCGGCATTTTTTGCTATATGGGTCGTGAGTGGGAACTGTCTTATCGGTTAGGAATGCGTCCTTGGATTGCTGTTGCTTATAGCGCTCCTGTAGCTGCTGCGACGGCGGTACTGTTAGTTTATTCTATCGGTCAAGGTTCTTTTTCTGATGGTTTACCGCTGGGGATTTCTGGCACATTTAACTTTATGTTAGTGCTGCAAGCAGAGCATAATGTTTTAATGCACCCCTTCCATATGCTGGGAGTAGCTGGTGTCTTTGGTGGCGCTCTTTTCTCAGCTATGCACGGTTCTCTGGTGACATCTTCTTTAGTACGTGAAACCACTGAAATTGAAAGCCAAAACCGGGGTTATCGCTTTGGACAAGAAGAAGAAACTTATAACATTGTAGCTGCTCACGGTTACTTTGGTCGTTTGATTTTCCAGTATGCTTCTTTTAACAACAGTCGCGCTTTACACTTTTTCTTAGGTGCATGGCCTGTTGTTGGCATCTGGTTTGCATCTTTAGCAGTAGCTTGTTTTGCTTTCAACCTGAATGGGTTTAATTTTAACCACTCGGTTTTAGATTCCCAGGGTAAAGTCCTAAATACTTGGGCTGATGTGATTAATCGCGCTAATTTAGGCATTGAAGCTATGCACGAACGTAACGTTCACAACTTCCCGTTAGATTTGGCTTCTACTGAGTCTAAACCTGTCAATTTAGTTGCTCCTAACATCGGCTAATTTGTAGCTAATTTGTATGTAAAAAAAAGCGTCTCCCGAATTGGGGGGCGCTTTTTTTTGTGAAAATTAACTGAAATGAAAATGACTAGAGTGTCATGCTTTCTAGTAATACCCACTGGCGATGGTTGATCATCATTTCGCTGACCAATTCAAACATTTGGCGACAGTGATTATCGGGTTGTAGGGGTAATTCTTCATTTTTTAAAACCACAGTCATTTTTATTTCTGTGTCTGTGGAGGTGGCTGTATCAAATACTACCTCTAAGGTGACTAATTGAGATATGGAAACTTGACCGATCACCTCCCTAGCAATAAGTGAACTGGGGGTTTGATAAATCAGATCAAGGTTGCAAGATTCCATAATATCTATTAATATTTCTCTGGCATCTTCAATATTGATAGCAATCACAAAAAAAGCCGTATAACGAGCCATCGAAAAACTCCCGATAATTTCCAAGTTTAATTAATACCAATAAGCAGGTTACAGCCTGTTCAGAAATCATCTGATCACCTCTCAAAGTCCCTCTCCCTCTCTGGGATCCAGATTTAGGGTGAGGGCAATCGACTGGTGAACAAGCTGTAGTGCTATATTGACTAACTGTTTTTATGGTTCCCTGATAGAGATACTGGCATTTCTGGTACACAACCCTAGAGATGAGTCATTAAGCCGGGATTATTATAGCGCTTCGGGTGTGGCTTAGTAAAAACTCCCCACCAGATTTGCTAAAATTTTCGGATTTTGATTAACGAAACTGCCATAATATGCGATGACTGAATCAGATCTAGGGAGGTTGTAAATACAGAAATGGCAGGAAAACTAATTGTATTTGAAGGTATAGAAGGATGCGGCAAAACTACGCAAATACAGCAAATTCAGCCGTGGTTAGCCGATCGCCTGTCCTTAAACCATTCCCCCGGGGGGAAACTCCACCAACCGGGGGTTCAGGTGACGCGGGAACCCGGAGGAACCCAATTAGGTCAGCATTTGCGGGATTTACTGCTTCACCATGAGATCAACGAACCTCTGAGCGATCGCAGTGAGTTATTATTATATGCCGCAGACCGCGCACAACATATCGAAACTCTGATTAAACCTCTGTTAGACCAGGGGACGATGATTTTATGCGATCGCTTTACCGACTCTACCCTAGCTTATCAGGGATATGGTCGGGGACTCGATTTACAGCAAATTCACCAAATTAACCAGATCGCGACTGGGGGTCTTGTCCCGGATTTGACTCTGTGGTTAAATGTTCCTGTAGAAGCAGGACTCACCCGGATTAAGGCTAGAAAAAAAGCCGATCGCATTGAACAGGCTGATCTAGAATTTCACTATCGCGTTGCTGAGGGATTTGCGACTCTAGCCAAAATGTATCCCCAGCGCATTGTCCCTATTGATGGAAATGGCGATCGCGATCGTGTGACTCAACAAATCCAAAATATACTCAATCAAAAACTCCTAGAATGGGGGTTAATCTCAAATAATGATGGATGCCTTTAGCGATTTAATTGGACAGGCTCAAGCTGTCGAACTTCTCAGCCGAGTAATTGCCCAAAATCGGATCGCTCCGGCTTATTTATTCGTCGGAATACCCGGAGTAGGTCGTAGTTTAGCAGCTCGATTTTTTATCGAATTATTATTACAGCCGACTCGCAAAAATCTCGTAAATTCATCCGAGGAGGACGCACATAAACAATCTATTAAACATCGAGTTGAGATGAGAAATCATCCTGATTTACTTTGGGTAGAACCCACCTATTTGCACCAAGGAAAATTGCTCTCAGCAGCCGAAGCCGCCGCCGCTGGTCTCAAACGTCGCGCACCGCCACAAATTCGCCTGGAACAGGTGCGAGAAATTAGTCAGTTTGTCAGCCGTCCGGCTTTGGAGTCTCTGCGGTCTGTCGTGGTTTTAGAGGCGGCGGAAACTATGGCTGAGGGAGCGGCTAATGGTTTATTAAAAACCCTAGAAGAACCGGGTAAATCCGTGTTAATTTTAATTGCTCCCAGCGTAGATTCTTTGCTATCAACCTTGGTCTCTCGCTGTGCAAAAATCCCCTTTTTTCGGCTATCAAATACTGATATAATTCAGATATTAAATCAAACCGGCTATGGTGAAATTTGCCGTCATCCTGACATCATAGCAATGGCCCAAGGGAGTCCCGGACAAGCGATCGCCTGTTGGGAACAATTACAAACTATTTCACCCGAACTATTAGCCAAAGTCAAAAAACCTCCCCAAAGTTTACGAGAATCTCTCGAATTAGCAGCAGAAATTAGCCGTTCTCTTGATACTCAGGCTCAGTTATGGTTAGTGGATTATCTGCAACATTCCTATTGGGAACAATACCATAATCATGGGGTTAATGGTAACAATAGCTTACCGCCAATTCCCGGATTACTTCACCAGTTAGAACAAGCTAAAAAACATCTGCTGGCTTACGTTCAACCTCGGTTAGTCTGGGAGTGTACCCTAATGGCGATCGCCAATATTTAACCATCATTTCACCCAGTCATCAGCAGCAGTTATCAATAATTACAAAATCCCTCCTAAAATACTTTTGAGGTCATCAAAAATACCGAGCGCCGCATTTAAACCGGTGCTAGTAGTATCTGCTGCATCAACCATAGTATCTTTAGTCGTCACCACCGTATCACTGGTTTGGTCGATGATATTACTAATTTGTTCCATCATATCCTTTAAACGGTTAGCAGCATCCAACAACTCCTCAATTCTACCCTGTTGAGATTCCGTAATTTCCTCAATTGTATCTTCAGCCGTTTTTTCCGCCACTTCCTGTAAGTTTTGTACCTTGTCTGTTACCCCCTCAACAATTTCATTAACCTGTTGCGTAAATTCGCTCAACACATCTTTCAGTTCAGGAATAGTTGTCCCGATAAAAGTTTCAAAATCGCCACTCCGTTCCTCAATTTCTGACTGGTGAGTTTCGATATCGCTTTTCACCTCTTCAGCTATAAACTCTTGAGTTTCCGATAAGTTTTGTTCCTGTTCTGTACTCAGTTCCCCCGCCTTTTCCTTGAGGGAAATAAACGATTCTCCCACCTGGTTAATCACCTCAACCAACTCTGGCGTAACAGCTTCAACTCGGTTATAAAAATCCGATAAAGCCGTTTGAGTCTCTTCTAATTCTTGATTGATTTCTTCCTGTCCGGCTTCAATTTTTGACTGTAATTCCCCAAGTTGATTAGTAACCGCTTCCCGTTCCGCCGCCAACTCTTCCCTCCCCGTCGCTATTTTTTCCAACAGTTCCTCAGCGCGTTCTTGTAGGCTTGACCAGTCAGTTTCCACTTCTTCCGTTATGGCTTCTAACTGTTGGCGAGAATTATCAATATGGTCTTCTTCCAAGTCAATTTTTTCTAAAAATTGAGTCATTTTTAAAACCACTTCATTCGCTGCTTGTTCTAAAGTCATTTCTAACTCCTGATTTCCATAATCTCAAATTTGGGTAATTTCCATCTATCTAGGGTTACTTAACCAAAAGAAACCCCAACTTTACTCGCTAAACTTCGCACCGAGTCTACTAAAAGTTCCATAGGTTGAATAAAGTCCTCTAACTGTTCAATCAGGGGACTAATTACCTGTCTATGACTAGCCGCATCATCTTTAGCACCCCTGAGTTTATCCATCATGTTGTCAAGGGTTCCTCTCACCTCAGACACCGCAGAATCAGTCAAATCTTTTAACTCCGTTTCGATTTTCTCCTGTAACTCATCCAGTAATTCATCAATTTTTGACTCAATAATATCACTGGTAATTTCACCGATTTTAGTTTCAAATTGTCCCTGAATTTCCGTAAAACTATTACCCATTTCTTCCAGGCGATCGCTCACCTCATCCTCAGCCTCATTCACCTGATCATTTAACTCTTCTACCTGTTCCTGAGCGCTATTTTTTGCCGCCTCAATTTTATCTCGCAAAACTTGAACAGCATCACTCAGGTTTTCTTGAGCATCCAGAAGTCGCTGTTGACCCTCCTGCAACTTTTCCTGTAATTCAGTCAGGCTATTTTGTGCTTCTTCTCCCGCATTATTAATCTCATCATTACCCGACTCTAACTCCTCTTTCAGAGCAATTAATTTTTCCTGAGCCGTCTGCATTTCCGAGCTTAATTGTTGTTGAGCCTCACCGATTATTTCTTGCCAAGTTTCCGCAATATTATTAGTTTCCTCCACCTCACTTTCTACTTCCGTTTGTTGTTCCCCAACCTCCTGCTGAAATTCATTTAAAGCATCAGCTATTTGCTCCATCAAAGCCTCAATCAAACCCTGTTTTTCTTCAACATTAGACTCTAGGACACGCACCGCATCTTTAATTTCTGTAGCTCCCCCAATTAAACTATTTAATTTATCCGGTGCTACCGAAGACATTTGAGCCAAAGAATTATAAACTTCTTCCATTGTCACTTCCCCTTAATATCTGAATAAGTACAAGCAGCATTCAACCGTCAAACTCAAGATAAAATGCCTCCCAAACTCAAAACTTGTTTGATAGTTCCGGTGGCTACCTTAGCCGCTACAATTTGCGGCAAAATCGGAGTCAGTGATGAAGTAACCGTCGCTCCCACTTTCATCATCACCATATTTTCTCCTACCTCTTGAATCATATCTGAGACCACATCATCAATAGCATCTTTAAAGGAATCCTCTAAATTGTCCTTGAGGGAGTCCTCAGCATAATCTTTGACATTCTCAAAAATTGCGCTTCCCCTTTCTTGAAGATTATCGGCTACTTCAGCCGCTTGGCTACCTAGGGTGTTATATACATCAGTCAAAACCCCCTTAAAATTACTAAAATTATCCGTGATTTCCGATAACTTATCCTGAGCCAAAACTTGGCTAAAGTCTCCCAATAATGATTCTAACGAGTCCCTATGAGTATCGGATATTTCAGTAACTAAACCCTCAAAATCTCCTTCTGTTTCTTCCTGAGTCGTTGTCACTCTTTCCTCAAGATCTGATATCGCATCACCCAAAGTTTCAAACACCCCTATAGTGGTTTCCATGGCTTGATTTATCGCTTCTGTTAGTTGCTCGAAGCTGTCTTTGAGTTCCTCAAATGTGGATTTGGTTTCATCCATACCCCCATCCATTTCAGCTAGATCATTATCTAACTCCGATTCAAATGTGCTGTAATTTTCTTCGATATTAGCTGAGGTTTCATCTAGGCTACCTTCAGCATCAGAAATACTTTGTAGGAGTTCTTCTAAGGCGGAAATTAACTCCTCTTGAGCCGAGGTAACATTAGACTCTTCAGTTTCTAAGGTTTCCACCAAATTAGAAAATGAGGTTTCCACAACTTCTGGGGTTTCTTCCAGGTCGTCACTCTCCCCTTCAAATTGTTCACAGAGTTGATCAAGTTGATCATAGGCTTGATCTAAGACATTTAACAAGTTGGTTAAATTCTCAGCCGATTCTTCTAATGATTGACCAAAATCTTCAGCGATCGCCATCGTCTTAACTCCCTCAAATTAACCTAATAAATCTCTAACTCTTGACAACACATCTAAAACTGGTCGCACCGCGTCCACCACATCATTAATGTTATCGATAATATCCCCCAATTGTCCCTCTAACATTTCCTCGGATTTCTCCCCCGCTTCTCCCAAAGCACTGAGAGCCTCACTCAGAGATTCTGCACTTCCTAAAAGCTGACTTTTCGCCTCATCAACAAATTTATTAGTTATCGTATTGATAGCATCTTCGGAAGCCGTATCTAAGGCATTTTCCATCTCGGATGTCTGGTTACTGCTTTCCGATCGCAATGTCTCAAAATCCGAGGCAATTTGTTCGATTTTTGTCTGAATTTCACCTTGTAAAGCCTCGAATTGCTCAAAAAGGCTGTTTTTCTGACTATTAAAACCCTCCTGCAATTGTTCGATTTTATTGCGAAATCCCTCCACATTAGACTTAGCAGTTTCACTTTGGGTCTGGGTTTCCGCCTCTGATGTTTGCACCTGTTGGGAAAGTTCCAATAACCCCGAATTGGTTGACTCCGCCTCCGACTCTAAATCTGATAATATCTCGGCGGCGTGGCTTTTTAACTCATCTAACTTAGCTTTAATCTCCGTTAAAGTAGATTCGACTTTTTCATCAACTTGGGTAATTTTTTCCTGGAGACTGGTTAGGTTTTCTTTCGCCGTTTCTAGTTCACTCTCTATGGCTTCGTCGGTGCTGTTGAGAGCAGCGAGCATCGTTTCAAATTGAGCCTTCGCGGTGTCGCCAGCGACGGTTAAGTTATTATCGATCGCTGTCAGAAACTGCTCAACCTGAGTTACACTGATCATGGCTCGATCTACTTCCTCAGATAAGGCTTGGGTTCTCGCCTCATTCTGTTCGATTAAATCTTCAATGGTTGCAATATCTGCCATACTAACGTCCTGCCAATTTAATGATGGGGATGGGTTGAGAAAATTGCCGTGCTTTTATTATATGCTAACTAACAGTGAGATGCCCACAATTACGTTACAATTTTTTATATAAATCAGGGCGGGTTTGTTTCATTACCATATTTATCGAGTTTTGGGCGAAAAATTTAGGTTTTTTTTAGAATTGACGAGGCAGGCAAAATCGATCATAATATATTCAGATAACTTAACTTAATCAGGGAGTGGACACCCTATATGGTGCATAACCCCCTCCAAATTATTATAATAGTTGATTGGATGAGTCGATATGTCTGAATCTAACCTAAACAAATGTGCTGTCATTAAATTGTGTATTCCCGGTGATAAACAACCAGATCATCCTGTGTTTCAGTATGATTTATCGACGGCTAAAGAAGTTGTTTTGGGTCGTGGTAAAGATGCTCAGATTGTAGTTGATTCTCTGCAATATACAATGGTATCGCGGTATCACGCTAAAATTAAGCCAGTATTAGAAGGTTCTGTGGAACTGTGGGAAATTGAGGATCTTAATAGTGTCAATGGCACTTTTATTAATGGTGCGCGTATGGCGGTAAATCATCCCCTCGAAGCAGGCGATCGCATTAAACTTAGTGAGGATGGACCCGAATTTGTCTTTGAATATCAAACCAAGCCTCAGCCGCCAACTTCTGATAATTCTCTCCCACCCATTGCGGAACCGATAATTGAGTCGGAACCTGAACCGATAATTGAGTCGGAACCTGAACCCATAATTGAGTTGGAACCT
>NZ_PKGG01000508.1:0-664 GCF_046480465.1 Arthrospira sp. PCC 8006 | reverse complement strand
CAGGTACATCCTGCCGAGAGCCTAAAAGGGGTTTAAACGTTCCGTTTATACGGGCATTCCATCTTTAGACTTGTCCTGTCCACCGGGGTAATTTTAAAGGTCTGTGTAGGTAGTAAAGAGAAACCCCTACTTTTCCCCTTGCTCTTTTGAGCGCAGCGTGTCAACCTGTTTCGCTACCTTCTTATGACGGTGGTTCAAGTCGGAACATTCAGATTTCCTTAGTCATGGATGGTTGGCAGTGGTCGCATATGGTAGTAGGTTCTACTTCACGCCTTCCGTTCCCCGCTTCAATCCTGGGTTTGTGATTCCCAAAACTGGGGGTGGCTATCGCCTTTACTCTTTCCCATAATCGCCCCAAGTGGATTTTACTCCTCCTAAGTTCACCTGGACGGTAAATTTTGCGATTTCTTAAAATGGGATTGACCTTGAGTTTCCTGCCTTGCTCGTTTTAAGCCCGAGCGTTGGAACATATAAACAGTTAAGGGGTAACTGGGTTGAATCAGTTGATTCCCCTCTAGGAGGTTATTTCGAGCATTGCAGCCCTATTTCACTCCTAAACGTCTCGCACGCTCTATCTGCATCTAGCACGAAATATTCACTTTTATTGATACTCTGGTAAATCCTGGCTATTGCATCTTGGACTGAACGTCCTGGACGGACCCCG
>NZ_PKGG01000681.1:0-218 GCF_046480465.1 Arthrospira sp. PCC 8006 | reverse complement strand
AGACGGTGAAATAACTGCGTATGTGGTTTTCCACATCATACAGATTGGCTTCAAAGTCAATACTTGGATTGCGGTGGTGCTGATTGATTCTAATCTCCTGAAAATGCCACCCGCCACCTACATTTCCAAAAACAATGATATTTGGATATACCTCTTGCTCATACTGTATGTCCAAACGCCAACCGGTACCCACGTCAAAGTGCATATCGGCAATGGTA
>NZ_PKGG01000061.1:0-25649 GCF_046480465.1 Arthrospira sp. PCC 8006 | reverse complement strand
TATCGGTGTTTGGTTGGGGGGGAGGAATGGATATTTGACAGATTGATTAAGTTGTGCTTATTGATTAACCCGTCAATAATTAAGTTTTGTTGCTGAGGGATATGCGCTAATTGTCCCGTGTGCTAAGACTGAATGGAGTGCATATTGAGTGTGACGATACGACTATCGGGTTAAGTGAATTCCCGCTATCGTAATGCGGATAAGGGTTTCCAGATAATGGGGGCGGTGGGACTTGAAGCCAAATTACAGCCTATAACCCCTATTCTACCGTTACTCTAGTGCACTCAAAAGCGATCGCATTATTAGGAGAGAGTGCAAAATGAAACCCCCTAGGTATTTAGCCTAGAGGGTATTGTGTTGTGGGTTTATTGGGGGTTAATCGTCTAACTGATAGATTAATCTAAGTCCTGCTTTCATCTCTGGTGATTCTGGGTTAATACCATGATTGAGTAGTGTTTATTTTGCCATATCTAGTGGCAATGGTTGCCTTTGATGTCTTGTCAGGATACCTAACTCTGTGGCAAGGTTGCGACGTTTTTTGTACTTGCTGTCATTAACCGTTACCGAGTGACCAAACGAACGCGCCCTGATTTCCTGTGGTATCCCGTTCATCTCCCCTAGTTGGTTTCCAAGATGTCGAAAGGCATAGGCTTGAGTTAGTCCCCAATTATGTCGTGATAACCATTTACGGTGATTATCGTTAAACTTGCTAGGGTCTTTGGATTCTGTGATAGGTAGACAAACGTTATGAATCCCTAAGCGGTTAATCAGAGTCTTGTCTTTTGACATTGGGATAGCTAACCGCCAGCCTGTCTTGGTGCTACCACCAAAGTAAGTAAACTCACCAATAACCAGCACTAACTCAAGGTTGTTAGGGTCAGATACAGCCGGGAAAGTGATACCGTCAACCGTAATGGCTTTGGTTAAGTTTTGACCTGCCGCAACTTCTGACGGTCTCAACCCGTATAGGGTACACATCGCACTAACCCAGCACCAACCATCACGCGCATTATTGTCTGTGACAGAACGATAATCAGTGTTGCGTTCTTTGTCTAGTAAACTTAACAAGGTATCCAAGTCTATACTTTGGGATTCAGCAAATACTGTTTGGGTTGGGTCAATCTTTTCCAGTTTCTCCAATGCTTTTTTGCAGCCAGCACGTTCTGCTACTTGTCTTAATCGATAGTAACGATTTTTGAAGTCTTTGTGACCTACCGGACTACTGCCATCTTGTAACGGGCTATATAACGCTTCTTTTATACCCTCCCAGGTGACGTAACTATCCCAGTCCTTGACTTTATCGAATATATCAAGGAAACAGCGTTTAAATGAATTTTGGTCACTTGATATATCGCGAGAGCGCTTCCGTGTAGTGTTACGATGTACCCCATTAAAGTAATCATTTTCCATGTCTTTGAATACTTGACTATAAGTGATTAAGTCGTTTTCCATGAGAACTTTGGACTCATCAAGGATAGTAGCCTTGTACCAGTCCAGTCATTCAGACACCGACTTAAATTGTCCGTCAAGGGATTTATGAACTAACCAAGCCTTCTCTACAGCCTTGCGGATACCCTCTGAGGTAAACTTACAATTACAGCCTCGCTGTTTACGTCCCCCGGTTTCTGGGTCAGTGGTGATATCTAGTTGGATTGTCCCCCGGTTACGTTTAATCCTGACACCCTTGGGACATTGTTTGCGGGATAGATTAAAAAACTCAAGGATATCCTGAAAACCTTGATATATGCCGCTGTGTGTACTGTTTGTACTTGCACTCATAATTGCACTCTCTCCTAATAATGCGATCGCTTTTGAGTGCACTAGAGTAACGGTAGAATAGGGGTTATAGGCTGTAATTTGGCTTCAAGTCCCACCGCCCCCATTATCTGGAAACCTGCAACCTGTAACGGTTGTGGGTTTTTTGTTTTGGCGCGCCACTTTGGTCTCATAATACCTCGCCCCTGACTCTATGGATTATTGCGGCTTAGTTACTTATCCCGTCAGTGTTTGAAGGCGATCGCTACTTTTTACTCCCATTACTCAGATCCTCTGTTACCATCGGCGATCGCCTGCTGACAATTACTCTAAAACTCCCTACAGTCAAGGTTTTGCCAGATTGTAAAGAAATGTTAAAGCGTTTTTTATAAAAAAATGTTGCACAAACTTGATTTTGTTGCTAAAGTGTGCACGGCGAACAATAGTAAGTAAAAAAGAGAAAGTAAAAAGGAGAACTGTGAGCTATGTTGTACGCTACCGTGACCTGTGATGTATCCTCAGTCAGCAACTGAGTTGAAGCCTCGATTCGTTCATATCATCATCAGCAAACTGAGTATGAGCTATCAATCAGCAAACTTTCCGCTCCAGAAACGAGAGCTAACCCAGAGGGATTTTGTTGTTCTTCACAATTTTAGCGTCCGCCTGGGTTGAACAGAATTTAGTCCAATCAATTGATTTAGCCGCCACTGTAGTGGAGTCCTAGTGTCGTGGCGGTAATTGACCACACACAGACAGGAGATTTTTATGAATATCCAAGGTATTACAGCCCTAATTACAGGGGCTTCCCGTGGTATCGGACGAGCGATCGCCCTAGAGTTAGCCCGCAATGGCGTGGGTCGTCTGTTATTAGTCGCCCGCGATCGCCAAAAATTAGCAGAATTGGCAGCAGAACTCAGCGACATGGAAGTAGAAGTGATCACCCTCGCCCTAGATCTCACACAGCCAACAGAAGTCAATATTGCCCTAGCCCAAGCATGGCGAACTCACGGCCCCATTGATTTATTAGTGAACTGCGCTGGGGTCGCCCATCAAACCCCCTTCTTGAAATCCAAATTACCCCAAGTCCAAGAAGAACTATCCCTCAACCTGATGGGACTTTACACAGTCACCCGTGCGATCGCCCGACGTATGGCCACCCGAAACCAAGGAACCATCGTCAATGTCTCCAGTCTCATGGGCAAAATCGCCGCTCCCACCATGTCTACATACTCAGCCACTAAATTCGCCATCCTAGGCTTTACCGAAGCACTAAGGTCCGAATTAGCCCAACACAATATCCAAGTTATGGCCTTACTTCCCACCCTCACCGATACAGACATGACCCGCCGCCTGCAACTATTTCGCTGGGTCACTCCCATGACCCCCCAACAGGTCGCCCAAGTCTTAATTATCGGAGTGCGGAAAGACTCCCCAGAAATTCTTGTAGGTTGGCAAAGCCACCTAGCCGTTTGGTGTCGTCGCATTGCCCCCTGGGTAATGAACAAAGTCTTAAAAATGGCATCTCCCCTTTCTCGGAATTATCCCCAGTCTCCCACAGCTTGGCGGCGAGTAGGTGCTGCTTCCCGCTAACCTCTCATTCCACAATCGACAATGGATAATTAATAATCTCGTAGGGGCGGGTTCCCCAGTTAATTAGATTTTTCACAAATCATATTACTAAACCCGCCCTATCCCACCAGGTAATTAACCAATCACACATCTCTGACAGTGCCCGCATCTTCTTTGCTAGAATCATTTATTGTTAATTCTCATTTGAGCAATCATCAACATGATTTTAAACGGTCTAGCCACTGAACTTTCAGGCATTGTAGTTTCCTTAAATGGAATTTTAACAGGATTTTGCCAACTGTTGGCATTATTTGTAATTGCCATTGGCGTGACCCGTGCTTTAATCATTTTTATTAAAGATGCTTTATTTCAAGCTCAAGCTACCGACGCATTTCAACGAGGCCGTTTAGTCATGGGTTATTCATTTTCCCTAGCCCTCAGTTTTCTAATTGGGGCAACTATTTTAAAAACCATGATTTCTAGCCGTTGGGATGATATTGCCCGGTTAGCTGCTATTATTGCCGTGCGGACTGTGCTAAATTATCTCTTACTTCAGGCAATTAGTAAGGCAACTCCAGAAGTGCAACAAATTAGCAATCCCGCCGAAACCTAATCAAAAACTACAGAGCATCTCACTACTAAATACTTGTAAATACTTGTCAATTGCTCAGGAAGCCGCCAGGCTGACCTAGAGGGGGTCAGCTATATGCTTCCCCCCTCTAGAGCCTGTCAGTTTTCCATACCTTAAAAAGAGTAGGCTGTCTGTAGTGCCCACCCAATTAGAAGGCCGATACTACCGAGAATGAGAAGTGAAGAAACAATCACAACCGTGGGGCTATCTGCTCCCTTAAACTTCATAATTCCTCGATCTAGGTCTGATGGCATATACACTTACTCCTACTCTAAGTTTTGTTTGAGTCCAACTAAGCAGGTTGGAGATCTTCCCTCTTCACCTACCTAGATTTTACCCAAACAATAATTATACAATATCTAGTGCTTGTTAGCTATAATTTGCCCTTGACAATACCCCCAGCCGATCGCCTACCTAGGGCAGACTGTATCAGCCAGCTAGTCATCCCAGTTTGACCTCTGCCAAATTGTCAGAAATATATTATAATGGTAGCTTTGATATTTTCACTGACATTAAAAACACCATTTTAGCAGTCATGGGTACTTTTCGCGAGATTTGTCAATACTATCGAGATTATCGTTTATTAGCAATTATTAGTATCAGTGCCTCTAGCATTTTTGAACTCATTGATTTGCTAGTCCCCTATGCGATCGGACAGATTTTAAATGTCCTATCTGGTGAAGGCGCAGATGGCTTAATACAGCTAACAGTTACAGCGATCGCCTCCTCAACCGGGCTTCCAGACCAACAGACCACAGCTTTAATCATATTACTAGGTATCATTTTTTTGGTCACCGTTATCAAAGCACCCATTCAGCCTTGGCTAGGCTCATGGTTTCACTGGTTAATTCCCCTAGCCGCACGCCGAGATCAACATCATAATGCCATCCAAAAAATCTTAACTTTACCCCTGGAATTTTACGAAGAAAATAACCCCGGTCGCATTGCGAACCGCATCACCAAAGGCATCACTAACCATACCTGGACTTACCCCGAAATAGCAGGTCAATTAATCCCGAAACTCGTGCGAGTCATCGGTATTTTTATAGTGATTTTTTTCATTCAGTGGCAAATAGCCATATTTTTCTTAGTTTCTTTTGTATTTATTCTGTCCTTTACCCTCATCAAACTTCGACAGATAATTAGATTAGAAACCCGACTAGACAGCCATCAAGAAAACACCGAAAGTCGCAACTCAGAAATCATCACTAACATCAAAACCGTCAAAGCCTTTGCTACCGAAAATCAGGAACTCCAGCGACAAAGCACCCGCCTAAACCGAGAGTTAACTGTCGTTATCCATCGCATTCACCGAGACTATGTAAAACTGGCTACCTATCAAACTACCACCGTGCAATTTTGTTTATTTATGGTCTTAGGTTTTACCTTGTTTGCTACCTTGGGCGGCCAAATGTCTCTGGGGTATTTTGTGGTTACTTATACCCTGGCTAGTATGGCTTATTCCGAACTAACTCCCATTAGCTTATTGGCGGAAGTTTTTGCGCGGCGCTATTCTTCTATGGTGCGTTTTTATGAGTTTATGCAGTTAAAAGATGGACAAGATGCCATCCAATTAAACTCTGATGATAATCAGGTCTCCTATCAATTTAAGGGTCAAGTTGAATTGGAAAATTTAACCTTTGGCTATCTTCCAGAAAAACCAGTTTTGCAGGATATTAACCTGTTGATAGAACCTTGTCAAACTGTAGCGCTGGTGGGTCATTCTGGTTCCGGTAAGTCTACCTTGGTTAAGCTATTATTTCGCTACTTTGAACCTAGTCAGGGTCGCATTTTAATCGATGATAAAAATATCCAAGATTTGAATGTTACCGCCTATCGACGACGTTTAGCTATAGTTCATCAAGATGTTGATATCTTCAATGGAACCTTGTTAAATAACCTCACCTATGGCAACCCTAAAGCTACCCTAGATGAAGTTAACGAAGCCTGTAAAATTGCTCGGGCAGATGAGTTTATTAATCAACTAGAAAAGGGTTATTATACTACCGTGGGAGAACGAGGAATGCGCCTCTCTGGGGGGCAAAAACAGCGGTTAGGTATTGCTAGGGCACTGCTAGTCAATCCTGATATCTTGATTTTTGATGAAGCTACTTCTAGCTTGGATTATGAATCAGAACGTTCCATTCAAATCGCTATGCAAAATATTCTGGGAACTCGCACTACAATTATTGTGGCTCACCGCCTCAGTACCATTCGGGAAGCTGATAAAATTGTGGTACTAGATAATGGTAAAATTATCGAAATAGGTAGTCATGATGAGTTACTCAATAACCGGGGAATTTATCGAAGATTACACGCACTCCAAGAAACTGGGGATGTGATTTAAGTAGAGGCGAGGCGGGCTAATTTTAGCCTGCCTTGTCACAAGGGTTTTAACTACTTTTAACAAGGCCCCTCTGAACCGTCTGGCATAGTCGCGCCGCAAAAGGTCGCCCCCTCTAATCTAGCATTATTTAGGTTGGCATTATTCAAATTAGCCTGATCTAAATTAGCACCTTCCAGAAAGGCGCGATACATATCTGACCAGGATAAGTCACTATTAGAAAGGTTAGCTTGTCTCAGGGTGGTGCTGTGTAACTTGGTATCTCGCAGGTCTGCACCTGCTAAATTCGCCCCAATTAGGTTGGCTGAACTTAGATCCGCACCTCTCAATTTTGCCCCCCGCAGGTCACTATTTTGCAAATTAGCACCTATGAGAGCCGCGCCGTCTAATTCGGCTTCCTGTAGGTTGGCTTCGCTGAGGTTGCACTGCTGACACTGTTTGGTATTTAGCAATTGTTGGATGTCTCGGGGTCGGGCGGCGATCGCCTCAATTCCTAACCCTATTACAGCCATAAGACCGGGAACAACAACTATTAATTTCATCGAAAACCTGATTAATACTAGCCCGACTTTGACATCATACTATATTATATGGGGGCTAAGTCAGCGAAAATCTCTTAGCCCCTTTTATTGATTTCAATAGGCTACAGTCATGTTAACATATTTACTAACTACGGTAATCACCTCCTGATAATTTTTGAATAGACGGTAGGTTGATAGGGTATTATTTACGAACATCGGTAGGGCTGGAGTTGGCATTAATGTGGTGATAAATGTATTCACAATGCACCACACAATCACCAAGGTAATGCAGGCGATCGCTGCAATTGTTACTAGGTCACTACTTTTTAGTCGCAGAAAACCTATGTACGTCGCCTGTCCAGGCAGCGTCATTAAAGACAGGGGTATTTTAGGTGTCATCACTAACCGCTCAGAATCTAGGGTGGGTATAACAAACCAGGTCTATACCAACCTAAGGAAACTGAATTGCCAAGCTATCTAATTGTCTTAGAAAGTGTGCGCCTCAGCCTCCTCTCAATGCCTACGGAGTTAGCTGACGGGCTAGGGCTGAGAGTTGCCCTTCTCTTAATCTCTGTCGGTTGTTGACAGAAACAGCTTGCGAGATTAGCCCCAAAAAATTTGGTTCCTCCGCTCCGACCACATCACCGCGTCTGCACCTGCTCGAAAAGTACATAACGGCAATGTTTTACTTTCGCCGGATTAGGCTGACTGTTTGTTTTCTATATAATCCTATTCTAAATTAAAAAATATCAAATCGTCAAGAAATTGTGAAATTTTTTTTTGACAGGGGAACAACGGACTATATTCTCAGGGGGAAGGGTAGCTATAACCCGGAGGCGATCGCCGATCGCTCTACATTGAGAACACCCTAACAGGGGGATTGTGGGGGAGGATGTCAATTTGGAAAATTTCCCCCTTAGTGCTAGAGTTAACTGTTGACCACTACTGACAAAAACCATGTCTGCGCCCCCTAGCGCCCCAACCGTAACAACATTTCCCCTCGCCGCCGTGGTGGGACAAGAAGCGATTAAATTTGCCCTGCTGCTGGCTGCAGTTGATCCTGGCTTAGGAGGTGTGGTAATTGCTGGACGGCGGGGAACCGCTAAATCAGTGATGGCCAGGGCTCTCCATGCCTTATTACCGCCCCTAGAAGTAGTTAAAAATGCGATCGCCAACATTGCCCCCAACTGGGAAGCCGGAGAACCCACCCCAGAAACCGAAATAATCCCCGCCCCCTTTGTACAAGTTCCCCTAGGGGTAACAGAAGATAGGCTGATAGGTTCAGTAGACGTAGAAAAATCCGTTAAACAGGGCGACACCGTATTTCAACCGGGCTTATTAGCCACAGCCAACCGAGGAGTCCTCTACATTGACGAAATCAACCTCCTCGATGACAATATAGCCAACCTGCTGCTAACAGTTTTAACCGAAGGGCGCAACGTCATTGAAAGGGAAGGCATCAGCTTTGAACATCCCTGCCAACCCCTATTTATAGCGACCTATAACCCCGAAGAAGGTCCCCTGCGAACCCATTTACTCGATCGCATTGCCATAGCCCTATCTGCTGATGGAGTCCTGAGTTTAGATCAACGGGCGCAAGCAGTAGACCAAGCCCTCGATTATTCCCAGTCTCCCGAGGCATTTCTCCAGCAATATACAGAAGACTTAGATAACCTGAAAACCCAAATTCTCCTAGCCAGAGAATGGCTCAAAGATGTCACCATCACCTCAGAGCAAATTCTGTACCTGGTAGAAGAAGCCATCAGAGGCGTAGTTTCTGGACACCGAGCGGAACTATTTGCGGTGCGAGTAGCTAAGGCTTCGGCGGCTTTAGATGGTAGAAATAGCGTTAATGCTGACGACTTGCGGCGGGCGGTAGAATTAGTGATTGTACCCAGGGCCACAGTAATTCAGACCCCCCCAGAAGAACAACAACAACAGCCACCACCCCCACCACCGCCCCAAGGTGAAGAGGAACCCGAACCCGAAGACGAAGACGAAGACGAAGACGAAGAACCCGAAACCGAACCCCCAGAAGAGGAACAAAATAGCATCCCAGAAGAGTTTGTGTTTGACCCAGAAGGGGTGGTGCTAGATCCAACGGTGCTGTATTTTTCCCAAATGGCGAACCGACAGGGTAAAACTGGCAGCCGCAGTATGATTTTTTCAGAGGATCGCGGTCGGTATGTTAAACCAATGTTACCCAAGGGTAAAGTACAACGCATTGCGGTAGATGCTACCCTACGGGCGGCAGCACCCTATCAGCGATCGCGACGGTTACGATATCCTGAACGTCGGGTAGTTGTAGAATCGGGAGATATTAGATCTAAGCGCCTAGCGAGAAAGTCCGGGGCTTTGGTGGTGTTTGTGGTGGATGCTTCCGGGTCCATGGCCCTGAACCGGATGCAGTCGGCCAAAGGGGCGGTAATGCAACTGTTAACTGAGGCTTACCAAAGCCGCGATCAGGTGTCCTTAATTCCTTTCCGAGGGGAACAGGCGGAAGTTTTGTTACCGCCTACTCGGTCAATTGCGGCCGCCAAACGACGCTTAGAAAGGATGCCCTGTGGGGGTGGATCTCCCCTGGCTCACGGACTCACCCAAGCCGTGCGGGTGGGGATGAATGCTAAACAGTCTGGAGATATCGGACAGGTGGTAATTGTGGCAATTACCGACGGCCGAGGTAATATTCCCTTAGCCCGATCGCTCGGTGAACCTATCCTAGAAGGTGAAAAACCCGATATTAAAGGGGAATTGCTGGAAATTGCTGCCAAAATTCGTGGTTTGGGTATTCAATTGTTAGTAATTGATACCGAAAATAAATTTGTCTCGACAGGTTTTGCCAAAGAATTGGCGAAAACCGCAGGAGGTAAGTATTATCATTTACCCAAAGCCACAGATCAGGCGATCGCAGCTATGACCCAAAATGCCATTCGCGATGCGATCGGTTAAAGTATAGATAACCAATAGTTTTTCCATGGAACCTGTTATTTCCCATTCTGGGGAAAACCATCCCCAGCCAGGTTTCGCCTCCCACAAGCGAGTTTTTCCAGGCTCCCAGAAATATTCCGTCAATTGGTAATCTTTCCCCCTGGTCAAAATTTGCCTATAATACCGGAAAACATTTAGTCAAAACCCTAGACTAATATTGTGCTTCCCAATGCTCAGGATTAACCAATCGTGTTTGTGAGTTATTTATGAGTATGTTTAATGCTACTGCAATTCTCATTGATGCCTTCGTCCAACGCCTACAAGCTGGCTACCGCCGTACCTATGGGGGATTTAAACCAGACTACCCCGAAATTATTGCTTGGGCGGGTACAATGGCCTTGGAAAATATCGCCAACTGTGACGCTTTATACCACAATGTCGAACATACTATGCTCGTCACCCTAGTAGGACAGGAAATTCTGCGCGGGAAGCATATTCGAGAGGGAGGAGTCACCCCAGAAGACTGGTTACACTTTACCATTTCTCTCCTATGTCATGATATCGGCTATGTGAAAGGAGTATGTCGGCGAGACCAAGACGCTAATGGTTTATATGCGACAGGAATTGATGATGGCATGGTTTCCATAAGTTTAGGCGCGACCTCCGCCAGTCTCACCGCCTACCATGTCGATCGCGGTAAATTAGTCATAGATGAACGCTTTGGTGGTCATAAACTAATTGATGCCGAACAAATTAAACGCAACATTGAACTAACCCGGTTTCCCGTCCCGGCTGATGAAACTTACCAAGACCGCCATAATTACTCAGGACTGGCGCGCGCGGCTGATTTAATCGGTCAACTCAGTGACCCTCGCTACCTCAGAAAGATTAGTTCCCTATTCTACGAATTTGAAGAAGTCGGTACTAATAAAGTCCTAGGCTACAAAACCCCCGGCGACCTCCGTAATAATTACGCTAAATTCTACTGGAATGGCGTATTTCCCTATATTCCCGCCGCCTTGCGATACCTACAACTGACCCAGGAAGGTAAACAAGTTGTGGCTAACCTATACGCTAACGTTTTCCAGGTAGAAAATGAACGGCGTATCCTCAGCGAAMGCGAGAAATATCTGCCCGACAATTCATCCATTGGTGAAGAAAATGGCTACAAAGGCGACAAAAACGGTAGGTCAGAGCAGCCCAAATTTAGCGAAATGTCTAATTTGAATCTGTGATCGTGAACCACCAAACTCCAACGCCGGAAATTTCCCAAAAACTTGCACAATTGAGGCTAACTGTCCAACGGGCTAGTTATGCCTATTATGTTTTGGATGCTCCTATTATGGAGGATGGGGTTTACGATCGCCTTTATCGGGAACTGCAAGAACTCGAAAACCAATACCCAGAACTAATTTCTCCCGATAGTCCTACCCAGAGAGTCGGAGAAAAACCCGCTGCTCAGTTTCAGTCCGTAACCCATAATATTCCCTTATACAGCCTGGAAAATGCCTTTAATATGGCAGAACTCCAGGCTTGGGATGAAAAATGGCGACGTTTTCTGGGTGACTCACTACCCCAAGATCCTAAATACATTTGTGAACTCAAAATCGATGGTTCAGCGATCGCCCTCACCTATCATAATGGCATATTAGTTAGGGGTGTGACTCGTGGGGATGGAGTCACCGGGGAAGATATCACCCAAAATGTTAAAACTATCCGCTCTATTCCCCTAAAATTACATCTGGATAACCCGCCGCCTGTCGTGGAAGTTCGGGGGGAGGCTTTCTTATCTAACCATATTTTTGTCCAAATTAACCAGGAGCGACAACAGACCGGAGAGCCACTATTTGCTAACCCTCGTAATGCCGCCGCCGGAACCCTGCGACAACTTGACCCCCGCATTGTCGCTGACCGACGCTTGGATTTTTTCGCCTATACCCTACACCTAGACTCCCCAAATTTACATGATCATTGGGATTGTCTGGAGTTCCTACAAAAAATGGGCTTTAAAGTCAATCCTAATCGCCAACTGTGTCAATCTTTGCTGGAAGTTCAGCAGTATTTTGATGCTTGGGATACTCAGCGCCAACAATTACCCTATATGACTGATGGGGTGGTGGTTAAGCTAAATTCCCTCAGTCTCCAAAAACAGTTGGGAGAAACCAGAAAATTTCCCCGCTGGGCGATCGCTCTTAAATATCCGGCCGAAGAATTGCCCACTAAGATTATATCAGTCACTTTCCAGGTGGGACGTACCGGAGCCTTGACTCCGGTGGCTGAACTTGAACCCATACAGTTAGCCGGAACAACTGTTAAACGCGCTACACTTCATAATCAAGATCGCCTTACTGAATTAGACCTACATATTGGCGATACGGTAATTGTCCGCAAGGCTGGGGAAATTATCCCGGAAGTGGTGCGAGTATTGCCAGATTTGCGACCAACTGGCGCTAAACTGGTGACTATGCCAACTCATTGTCCTGAGTGCGGCGAAACTGTGATCAAAACACCAGCCGAAGCAGTCACCCGCTGTATTAATTCTTCTTGTCCGGCTATTGTGCGGGGTTCTATTATTCACTGGTGTCAAAGACCAGCTTTGGATATTAATGGTATTGGGGAGAAACTGGTTCACCAGTTGGTTGATGCTCAGTTGGTGCGATCGGTCGCTGACCTTTATGATCTGAATATGGATCAGTTGCTTGAGTTAGACCGCATGGGTGAAAAGTCCGCCCAGAAAATTCTGGCGGCGATCGCTACTTCTAAACAACAACCCTGGCATCGAGTATTATATGGTCTAGGTATTCGTCATGTCGGAAAAGCTAATGCTGACTTACTCGCTCAAAACTTCCCTAGTTGTCAGAGTTTGGCGGCGGCTTCTTCCGCACAAATTGAAGGCGTTTATGGTATCGGCGCGGAAATTGCTACCTCTGTTTATCAGTGGTTCCAAAATCCTGCTAATATCAGTTTATGCGATCGGCTTCAACAAGCCGGTCTACAGCTTACCAGTGTGCCGTCAACTGCACCCAAATCTACTCCCCAAGCGCAACCTTTCGCCGGTAAAACCTTTGTACTTACCGGAACATTACCGACTCTCAGCCGAGATCAAGCTAAATCTATGATTGAGAATGCCGGGGGTAAAGTCACTAATTCCGTTACCAAAAAAGTCGATTATTTACTACTAGGAGAAAAGCCAGGCTCGAAACTAAAAAAAGCCCAAGATTTGGCTATAGCCAATTTATCAGAATCAGATTTTTTGGCAATGATAAAATCTGCTAATTTTTAATTATAATTAAACCCCAAAGCAATCCACAGATAAGCCTTTGGCTTGATGAGCCAATATAATCTACCTGGTTAATTTGGGGTTATATAAACTAGATGTCCGGCATTTTTCACCCTCTTTATCTATGCTAAAAACCAATCAGATTATTTCCCTGCTGCTCATCTTTATTCCCATTTCCATAGTGGGGGAATATTTGCACTGGGGAGCCACTATAATCTTTATAACCGCCGCCCTAGCCATTATTCCCCTAGCTGCTTGGATGGGTACAGCTACCGAAGAGATAGCAGTAGTTCTCGGCCCTAATTTAGGAGGGTTAATGAATGCTACATTTGGCAATGCTACTGAATTAATTATCGGTTTTGTGGCTCTCAAAGCCGGATTAGTAGAGGTGGTCAAAGCCAGTATTACCGGGTCAATTATTGGTAACTTATTACTGGTGATGGGTTTAGCCATGTTTCTGGGAGGATTAAAGTTCAAAGAACAAGAATTTCCCCCAGTCGTGGCTCGTCTGAATGCCTCAGCCATGACCTTAGCAGTAATTGCTATATTAGTTCCCACCGCCGTAGATGTCACATCCATCGGCATAGAAGAAAGCACCATGCAAACTCTGTCCGGTGCGGTGGCGCTAGTGTTGATTATAGTTTATATTCTCACCCTACTATTTGCCATGAAAACCCACTCCTATTTATATGATGTGGGATTGGCAGAAAACGAACTTGAGGGAGCATCAGGGGAAGAAATATCAGGGGAATCTCACCATAAAATCAATCTAAAATTATGGATTGTGGTGCTTTTAGTGGCTACAATTATGGTGGCGGTTGAGTCGGAGCTGTTGGTAGGTACTCTGGAAGAGGCTACCGAGAGTCTGGGTTTGACCCCCCTATTTACCGGGGTGATCCTAGTTCCAATTATTGGAAATGCAGCCGAACACGCCACTGCTGTGACTGTTGCTATGAAGAATAAAATGGCTCTGTCGGTGTCGGTGGCTGTCGGTTCGAGTTTACAGATTGCTTTATTTGTAGCACCAGTGTTGGTTCTGGCGGGGTTGGTCTTGAATCAGCCCATGGATTTGGACTTTAACCCGTTTGAATTGATAGCTGTGGCTGTATCGGTGGCGATCGCTAATTCCGTAAGTTCTGACGGCCGTTCAGACTGGCTAGAAGGGGTTTTGCTCCTGGCTGCGTATATGGTTTTAGGAATAGCCTTTTTCTTCCATCCCATTATGGAAACATCAATGTAACCCGGTTTCTACGTTGACTCCCAACCAGCAAGCCACATTATTGGTAGCTTGTTATTGACTACTCCCCGCGCTAAAGCGACGGGGATTCCCCGGAGGGATTACAGCACTTCTGAGCTAGGATTGACCCACCCGGTAGATCCCAAATTCTCAGACGCTTAGGCGAAGTCAAAACGCCTCTTGTGGGGGTGCATTGCATCCCCGTTACTTTTGCCTTGCGGCCAATGTTCCACGCCCCGTTAGCGTCAGCGTTGACTTCAACGCCAGCACCACAGCGATAAGTTCCGCGCCGAATGCGTTGTCCTGAAGCCTTCCAACCCTCGGGTTTTTCACCGTAGACGGGGATGGCATCAAGGTCTAGCGCTGACGCTAACGGGGCGTATAACTTTCCTCGTGCTCAATGAACAAAATACCGTGAGCCTCACAAAGCTGAGCAATTCTGCTCTTCAGCTTAGCTGTCGGGATCTGCACGAACTTTTGGTTGGCCTTGTGACCCATATTGGCCCCACTTTTCTGCCCCTGATTCCAGCCTAAGACAATGGTAGCAATGCCATGCTTCAGGCAATGATTGATGACTAACCTAGCGGCTTTGTTGACGGCATCGCGCATCTGGCGATTACGCTTGCCAGTGAGTTTGTCTAGTAGCCTGCACCAGAAGGCTTGTGCTTTCCCCTCCTTAATCGTGGCAACCCGCTTGTTGTAGCCCTGGTTGAGCGCCTTCAGGTGCTTACCATCGACGATAAAGCTATGACCCTCGCTATCAACGCAGGTCAGCCAGTTGTTGATGCCATGGTCAATGGCCAGCGATTTTTCAGTGTCTAAGGCGACTGGCTCAACAGGCTTACCAGTACAAATCCAAACCGCATCAAAATAGCCAGCCCTTGGCACAATCTGAAGCTCTCTAACCTTAGTCCAGTCTAGGTTACTCGGGAAGGGCAGAAAAATCTCAGGCAGGTCAAACCAAACTTTACAAGACCTGCCCATCGGCACCCCGACTTGACCATTGACTAGCTTGAGCCACCGCTGAGGGTAGCTGAGCTCGAACAAGCCGCCAGAGCGGCGATAGTTGGGTGGCTTGGGTTTCTCAGCCAATCCGCCGCTACGCCACAGCTTGAGCAGTTCTCGGTAGCCATTAAAGGCTTCACCCACACTGATGCAGGTCTGCTGAGCAGCACTGGTATAGAGTGCCTTCATGTGAGCGTTGTGCTTCATCTGACTGGAGAGCCATTGTCCATTGGAGAACTTTCCCGCTTTGAAATACAACTGTCTAGCCAGATAGACTGTGCAGTTGTAGAGGTTATTGGAAGCGGTGCAAAGAAACTCCAACGCCGCCCTTAAGGGAGGGTCGTTGGGAAGTTGGTTTACTTGTGCTACAAAGGTTTTAGCCATAAAATCATCATACTATATTTGATTTTGTAGACAGATAGGCAGTCTTCGACAATGAGGAATAAGTCTATCAACTATCGCCACGGCAACCACTCGGTAGGGCTTGCCCATGTTCACTTGGTCTGGATTCCAAAGCGGCGGAAGAAGGTTTTGGTTAGCAACGTTAAGCTTAGACTTGCCGCAATACTCAACGAGGTAGCCCGGGAAAATGAGTGGCGGCTCAAAGCATTGGAGATAGCCCCTGACCACGTTCACGTCTTGGTAGAGCATGGGTCGCAGGTCGCCATTCATCAGATAGTCAAGGCCATGAAGGGGCGTTCTTCCAGGCTGCTCAGGCAGGAGTTCCCCCACCTGTGCAAGCTGCCCTCTCTGTGGACTAGAGCGTATTTCTATGATACGACAGGAAAAGTGAGTACAGCTAGAATCATGGCCTACATCAACGACCCTCACCATACCTGACGGCGGCTAAAGCCGCCGAGTCGCTTTTCTGCCCCACTCTAAAGAGACGGGGCTACCAAGCTTCCGAGTTTTTATCGTGTCGGCCGAACCAAAATGTTATACTGGGTTGCAGCGCTATGGGCTAATATTATCAAAAATAACAGCAGTCCTTATAGGATAGATTTTGACGGTAGGTGGCTAAAGCCGAGCTGGGCTTTTCCTCCCTGCTTTGAACAGGCAGGGCTTGCAAGTTTTAAGGTGTTTCCGTGAGTTATTGCCTCAATCCCAAATGCCCTAAACCTGATGATGAGTCGAATGCCAAACGACGCATTTGCGCTCAGTGTGGCTCTGATCTGTTTATACAGAGTCGTTATCGTGTTCTCAAAAAGATGGGTGGGGGAGGATTTGGTCAGACTTTTGAGATTCTCGACCAAAAAGATAAGACTCGCAAAGTTTTAAAAGTTCTCCTCAAAGAACATCCCAAGGCGATCGCTCTGTTTAAACAAGAGGCGAAAGTTTTGAGCGAACTTAGTCATCCTGGCATCCCTAAAGTAGATAAAGATGGCTACTTTACCTTTATGCCGAAAGATGAGTCGCCGCTGCATTGTTTAGTCATGGAGAAAATCGAAGGGTTAGACCTTCAGGAGTGGATGAAGGAGCGCAAAAAAGAACCGATTAGCCCAGAATTAGCCATGGATTGGCTAAAACAACTGGTGGAAATTCTCGATCGCGTCCACAGCTTACAGTATTTTCACCGAGATATTAAACCTCAAAACATCATGCGAAAGCCTGATGGCCAACTGGTGTTAATTGATTTTGGCACAGCGCGGGAAGTGACCGAGACAATTATGGGGTTTAGTTCAGATGGCCCCGGCGAACAGGATAATGATAAGAAACGCGCCACAGGAATTGTCTCTCCTGGTTATACGCCGCCAGAACAAACGAACGGGAAAGCAGTACCTCAGTCGGACTTTTTTGCCCTGGGTCGGACTTTTGTTTATCTGTTGACGGGAAAACCCCCCACGGCTTACCCAGAAAATCCTCGCACTGGGAAACTTTTGTGGCGTAAGGGTGCGCCAAATATCCCGAAACAATTGGCGGATGTTCTTGATTATCTGATGGCACCATTTCCGGGAAATCGCCCCCAGAACCCTGGGGTAGTTCTCCAGTGTTTAGCTGAAGTGGAACTTAATCCGCCACCCCGCGATAGTGATGAAAGAGAAGATCCCAAATCAGATACCAAAGGTAAAAAGAAAGAACAGCTGAAGGCGAAAATCCGCCTCAGTGAACTGAAAATTAAGATTCCCTTCAAGGCTATTGGTATTCTGAGTGTGATTGTGACCATGGGGGGGTTGATTTATACCCAGGTAGACGGTTATCGGCGCTATGGCTTAATTCCGGCTAACCCTCTGTTGGTGATTAGAGGGTGGCCTAATCGTATGTGGCTACTGGGGCATAAGGAGGCTTTAGGGCACGTTTATGCTTTGGCGATCGCCCCTGACGGTGAAACTCTGGTTGCGGGAACTTTTGGCACAATTCGACGCTGGGGTATCCATTCTGGAGAGGTTGTTAATCCCGAAAGCGTCCATTCGAGTTGGGTAAGGGCGCTAGCATTCTCCCCCAATGGAGAGATTATGGTCAGTGGTAGTAATGATAAAACTATCCGTATGTGGTGGGGATCGCGTCAACGTACTATTGAAGGACATACAGGAAGTGTCCATGCTTTGGTTTTTAGTCCCAACGGTCAAATTTTAGCTAGTGGTAGCGAAGACAGGACTATTATTCTGTGGGATACCAATGGTCGGCGATTATCAACTATTCTCGCCCATGACCTCCCGGTTAATGCTTTGGCTTTCAATCCCCAGGGTAATGTTCTCGCTAGTGCTAGTGCAGATGCCAGTATCAGATTATGGAATGTCAGTGGTAGTAGTCGCCGACTGACAATTACTGGCCATGGAGATAGTATTAATGCGATCGCCTATAGCCCCGACGGTGAAACCATCGCCAGCGCTAGTGATGATGGAACCGTGCGCTTGTGGAATGCGAATACAGGGGCACAACTGCGGGTTTTTGAGGGACACAGAGGCCCGGTGAAATCCCTAGTGATTACCCCAGATGGCCAAACTTTAATTGCTGGAGGCGATCACATTGTTTTATGGAATCTCAACACCGGGGAAATAATCACTACCCTTTGGGGTCACGGAGACCTGATCACAGCCCTAGCCCTCACCCCAGATGGCAAAATCCTCACCAGTGGTAGTGAGGATAAAACCATTAAAATCTGGCAACTAAAGCTGTAGACCCAGAGGGGAGGAAAAGCAGTTATATGGGGGGGTGTAGGGTAGCTTGCACCGTGTTGGGAAACTAATCGCCTAAACCCGCCCCTACTCTTCCCCCCTGGAAACTCTGAGCTTTAAGGCCCCTATTTTTAGAAGCGGAAAGTAGTCCGCAGGGTTCCTACCACAATATTAGCATTGCGGGCATTGTGATCAGGATTGGTCAAAACATAGAAGCCAGGAGTGATGGAAATGTAGTCGTTGAAAGCATAGCGATAGAAGGCTTCAATATGGAAGGAAGTATCGCGATCTTCCAAAGCGGTGGTGTCGTGGGAGGTAACTTTCGGAGGCATTCCGATCACAATACCACCCAAATCTCCTTCACTGAAAGCATCTGGGAAGCCCATAGTCACAGCCCAGTTAAGAACTGTGGCGCTGTCACTGCCATTTCTTTGTTGACTAGCCCAGGTAGCGCCAAACCAGCCACCCAACTCGAACTTCTCAACTACCCGCCAGTTAAACTGGAAGCCGAGGTTATCGCTGGTGCTGGCGTTATCACCAAAGGGGCGATCGGCGATCCAGCTTCCGGTCCCACCGGCCATATTGACATCGCCGTTGGTGAAATATTTACGGGCGTACTCTACCGCAAAACCCAGGCGCTCTGTGGGTTGATATACCAACTGAGCCGACCCAGTATTGCTACCATTGAATAAGCCATTACCAGCAGTAGCATCGGAGGCGTTACCTGCCAAATAACCCAGATTCAGTTTGAACTGACGATCATTACCAAAGGCGAACTTAGCCGCCGCCCCTGCACCTTCTGGGCCCCGGAAAATGGCAGGGTTACGCTGACCAAACCGAGAAATTGAGGCATTAGAACCGCTGTTAAAGGGGGTGATCACATCCATTACGTCATCTAAATCAAGGCTGTTAGCACCGATAAAGATGTGCGCCCGACGATTGAAGGCGGGGAAACGGTAGTACAAATCATCCAGCTCTATCCCATTGGAATTGCCATCAATAGCAGTCCGAGACATTAAGCTATTGGTCAGGTCAAAATTGCTGAGGTTGGGGATATCTCTCGCTTGCAGACGGGTTCTCAATAGGTCTTCGCCGGTGAAGCTGGTATCAAAGTTCAGACGAACCCGGTAGCCGAGATAGGTTTCGGTGGGGTCATCACTGGCTCGGCTAAAGGGACCTCCAGCCACGTTATGTCTAGCGCGATCGCCGAAGCTATCCCCAGGCCAGAATACTACTTCCCCGTGCAGTTTGGTAGTGGTGGAGAACTGATTAGCCTCCAACTCAGCCGTCCGTGCTTCCAAAGCGTACACACGGCCGCGCAAAGTTGCCAATTCCGCCGCGAACTCTTCCTGTAGCCGTTGCAGAACCGCCAAATCCTCGCGAGTTACCAAATTAGCCACAGAAGCAGCAATCAATTCGTTAACCCGTTCCAAACAGGCATTTAAACCAGCCGCAAACTCAAAACGAGTCATCGCCCGGTTACCTCTAAAGGTTCCGTCTGGATAACCTGCAATACAGCCATAACGTTCTACCAAAGACTGAAGGGCTTGGAATGCCCAATCTGTAGGTTGAACGTCAGACAGTTGAGATACAGAAGTCACCTGCTCCATAGAGTCAGCAACTTCACTGTATAGATTGATTTGTTCTAGGTCGGCAATTCTGAGTTCCTGTTCCATCTCAGGTTGTACCTGAGCCACCTGTTGGGTTTCTGCAGAGGACTCAAAACCTAAATCGATTACATCCTGAGACAGAGGAGCCGTGTTCTCGACCTCTGGCGTAACTGCCATGGTTAAGGTGAAATCTGCATCCGGGCTCAATTGATTAACTCCTTCGGCTGCATCTGAAGCTAGGGATGCCACTTCGGAAGTAGTAACCAGCTTGGCTGAAGGGCTTTCTGTTGCTAATGCAGCACTTGTGCTTAACAGAAGAGCAGCACCCAGAACGCCTGGACTCTGCTTGAGAGTGTTCCATAGAATTTTGTTCATCATCTCAAATCTCACACCGACTTAAAAAGACCTAAGCGAGGATGTCCCCAGCTCGAATGAACCAATAGTATCACATCCTAACAGTAGGTGATTACGATTTCACATTAAACGATCGCACCCAAATTTTGTCTACGGATTGCCACAATCGAGGGCTTGGGGGGGTCTGTGGGGTTTTTGCCTGGCCAGTTAGAGCCGATGGGAACCCCACGGGTTTGGATAAACTCCTGACCATCCAGACCAGTCATGGCAAACTCACGAACTTGGGATGCCATATTTCGGCGCTTACCATTATACTCTCCCGGATGTTGTACTGCCACAAAGAGAGTTTGCTGATCGGGGCTAAAAAATGGTCCGCATAATTCACATTCCATCGGTCCGATCGCAAACAGATAAGCTTGACCCGCATCTGGTTCGGAAGTTGGCAAACACCACAGGGAGTTATTACCATATAGACCGATTAGATCTCTCGATGCTAAAGGATCTCCGGCTTGATTTACCCGACCTGGGGGGACGGGTTTGTTTTGAGAGCCAGTGCTAATATCTGTGACCATCCACAAATTACCTTGGCTATCAAACTCCAAATTATCTGGATTGGAAAATCCTAACCCACCTTCGGAAATTTCGCCACCTGCTGCCCACATTTCCCACCGAAATCTGAGCGCCTCCGGATCTCCATGATTTTCAATCAGGCGGACTATCCATCCTGGTTCATGGGGAATAACTCCCCCTGGACCTTGAAAAATCCGCCCATCTGGTCCCTCACCACCCGGATCGCCACCTCCAGAGGTGAATGCTATATATAAGGAACCATCAGGAGCAATCATAGTATCTTCAGGACGGGCGCAACAAGTGGCTCCGGCGGCACTGGCTGCTAAATGAGCATCAATTAGAATCGCACCCTGTTTGGTTGGTGGGTCTCCTGAATACAAATCCCCCAAGGTTTTGTACTGTTTCTTAAAGGTTTCCACCTCTTCATCTGTGGTAGCCACAAAACTGCCCCCTTCTGGGCGCAATGGTAAGGCTAAGGCTCCCCCTATATGAACACTGGCTGGGTCGGGGTTAACGGCTGTATTAGGGGCCATAGGAATCCATTTTCCGCTGCCATCTGGGTAGAATTTGGCGGCGTATAGCATTCCGCTGGTCAAGAGGCGAGAATTTTGGCGATCGCTTGGGTCAATTACCGGGTCACTACTGACAAATTTATATAAGTGTCCGCTACGGCGATCGCATCCCGAATAAAAAGCTAGAGGTTTTCCGGCTTTTACCCTGACACCAACGGCTTCATGGCGATAACGACCCAGCCAAGTATGTTTAGTGCCATAATCTTCTGGGTCGGCTGGATTTACTTCTACAATCCAACCATATTTGTTCCCGGCTAGTCCTAAGACGTTACCGAGACCCCTAGTGGTGGAAAAGGGAGTATCCGAAGGGGAGAAAGATGTACCATCGGGATGTACCGACTCGGTGACATAACTCTGGAAGTTTTCCTCAGCACTTAATACTGTTCCCCAAGGGGTTGTTCCCCCGGCACAGTTGGCGAAAGTGCCAATGATTTTATCTCCGAGGCGATCGTTATAACCCCTTCCCCCCTGGCGAAAAACTCCCACCGCTGGACCTGTAGCCTTGAGATACCGTCCATCAGTCCAACCGGAAATTCCAGTAATGCGGCGATCGACAGATGAGTAAGTCCGTACCCATTTACCCTCACTATCTCGACCTAGGGAAATTACCCCCATTCCCATGTCGATTAACCCTTCTTTAGAAATCTCCAGAATTGCTTGTCTGAGAGGGTCTTGTGCGGGCAAAGAAAAAGCATCAATACTCTGGCTTTGGGCAGCTTCAAAAGCCTGTTTAACTACCGCCATTGGTAGCGATCGCCCTATCACCTCCTCGTAAGTTTCCAACCATGGTTTCGCGCTAACGTACTCAAAGTTAACAGTTAAAAAACCCTGATTTTTATCAGTCTGTATAAATGACAAATAATCATTGTTATACCCACAACGAGAATCACCCACCGCCTCCCCCCAAGTGGCGATGACATCATAGGTGAACCCTTCCGGAAGTACCAAATCATCAATTATCTCGTACTGACTATATTTTCCTGATATAGCTTGATGATCGGCAACGGTTATCGTCTCGTAGGTGGGCAAAGGCATAGGACCTATGACCGGTTTAAAACTTGGGGAAAATGACGATATTTCCGTAGTTGATGAACTCAGCACATTACCCGGACCTGATAGCTGACAGCCCTTGAGAGCCACCGCCCCCATACCCGCACTAATAAACAGCAAAAAATCTCGACGCTTATAAGAAGCCATAAATCTGCCTATTTATAAAACCTTTGATAATTTTACCCAAACCGATACCCAAATCCTCTGACTGTAATGATATATTCTGGTTTACTCGGTTCAACTTCTAACTTTTCTCGTAACCAGCGAATATGAACATCCACAGTTTTACTATCCCCTACAAAATCTGTACCCCAAATTACATCTAAAAGTTGTTCACGAGACCAAACCCGACGGGGATAACTCAAAAATAATTCTAGCAAACGAAACTGTTTGGGTGAGAGTTGAACTTCCTCACCCCGAATTATCACCCGACATTCTTCTTGATATAGGATGATATCTTTATATTGAAGCATCACAGGTCCTGGAAATTTCCCTATTCTTTGGCGACGGATTAACGCACGACACCGAGCTATAAACTCACGGATACTGAAGGGTTTGGTCAGGTAATCATCCGCCCCGGCTTCTAAATAAAATGCACAATTGTTGGCGTTTTCTTTGTTACCAATAATTAAAATTGGCACAGATTGACCATGATGCCGTAACATACGACACAGATCTAAACCATTGGTTGCATCCAAAATGAGAAGGTTAAAGGGAAACTCTGCGGTAATTGCTCCTGTATTGGAAATCGAAGGCAGGGCATCCCGGCTGTCTTGGGCAATCACGATTTTATAGCCTTGTTCTTCCAGAGCAATGGATAATATATCCCGCCACGGCTCCTCATTTTCCAGCAGCAAGATATGTCCAGTATCTATGACATCTGAGCGGTAAGACTTCTTACTCAAATCTGGGGAAAACATAAGTATTTATTCCTGGATGGATGATGGTGTTTGTCAAAACTTAGAGAATTCAACCCCAAGTGGGTTAGTTATGAGGAAAATTAATCTATCACCATCCATCCGACAAAGGTATGTTCTCCATTATTTATGAGTTCGAGGAGTTGTGAGTGTCTGACAATGACAAACATTTGATCGGGATTGACCCGACCCGCAAGCACCTCAGTTGTCTCTGACTCTGGCTTAATGGCCAGGTTGTTCAACATTAGTTTCCACCCCCAATCTGCCCGGTGTTGTTAAATGTTCGTGGATCATTAGTGGAGCTACCTTCCATCGTATTTGAGATGGGTTAACTTTAGGTAAAGGAAAAGTAATGTTTTGGTTAAGCTATGGGATTAGATTAAAATATTGTTGTGAATGTCTAATAAGTTGATAAAAATATACAAATATAATGTTGTTACACCTAAGCACATGGCCGGAAGTGGAGGCTTACCTCCAGAAGTCTACAGGGATTATCCTACCGATTGGATCAACGGAACAACACGGACCGACAGGGTTAATTGGCACTGATGCCATTTGTGCGGAAGCGATCGCTAAGGGAGTAGGAGAGGCTACCCAAGCCTTAGTGGGTCCTACCTTAAATGTGGGTATGGCGCTCCACCATACTGCTTTTCCAGGATCCATCAGCTTACAACCTAGTACCTTGATTAGGGTAATCAAGGATTATATCACATTCTTGGCTAAAAGTGGGTTTACGACATTTTTCTTTATTAACGGTCATGGGGGCAATATTGCGACTCTCAAAGCTGCCTTTTCCGAAACCTATGCCCACCTAACTGATCTTAACTTAGCAAATAGCGATCGCATTCGTTGCCGGGTTGGTAACTGGTTTATGTGTCCATCAGTCTATAGACTAGCTAAAGAACTTTATGGGGATAGTGAAGGTTCCCACGCTACCCCCAGCGAGGTAGCAGTTACCCAGTACCTCTACCCAGAGTCCATTAAAAAAGCACCCCTCAACCCTAATGTTGCTAAAGGTCATCCTATCTATGGTGCGGCTAACTTTCGCCATAACTATCCCGACGGTCGCATGGGTTCAGACCCTAGTCTAGCTACCCCGGAGCATGGTCAGAAACTCTATGAGTTAGCGGTAAAGGAACTTAGCCAGTCTTATCTGGAATTTCTCAATCAAAGTGTTTTTTGATATTAGCTGCTCGGAAAATTAGTAGTTTAAAGATGATCTATCAAGGCTGGGGGTTCATCAACGCTACAATATTCAAGGTACATATTAGGTACATATTAGGTACAGATTAGGTACAGATTAAAGGTAGTATCGGCATACTCTCAAGTTTTGTCATCTAGTTTGATCCGTTGGTTTCGGAGAAGAGAACAGTGCCACAGTTATTAGATCATTTTTTGGCATCCAATTTCTATATACCCCACGGTCATTGTTATCTGTGGCAACCTTCCTTGGTTGCACTTCATGTCATTAGTAACGGGTTAATTGTGTTCGCCTATTTTTCAATTCCGGCGATGCTAATTTACTTCTTCCGTCAACGCCAAGACCTGCCATTTTTAAATATTTTTAAGCTATTTGGTGCTTTTATTATTCTCTGTGGTATTGGTCATGGTTTCGATATTTGGACTCTGTGGTTTCCTAATTATTGGTTGTCGGGATTTGAAGGAGCAATCACGGCGGCAATTTCCGTATATACAGCCATAGTATTACTGGAGATATTACCCTATTTTTTGTCATTAAAAACCCCCGAAAAATTAGAAGCAGTTAATCAGGAACTGCACAAGCAAATTCAAGAACGGCAAAAAACCGAAGAAATTTTGCGGGCAATTGTCATGGGGACGGCATCAGTAACTGGGGCGGATTTTTTCCCGGCTTTAGTGCAGAACCTGGCTAGATGTTTAGATATTCCCTATGTATTTGTTACCGAAGTTGTCAGCGATGAGCAACCGCTAAAATTACGAACTCTGGCTTTTTGGTCTCAAGATGATTTCGCCGAAAATCATGAATATGAATTAGAATATAGCCCTTGTGCGGTAGTTTTAGAGACTCAAAAAGTTTGTTTATATGCAGACAATTTACAACAAATTTTTCCAGAAAATCAATATTTTAAACAACTGAAGTGCGAGACGTTTAGGAATCAAATAAGGCTGAAATGCCTGAAATAACTTCCTAGTGGGACTTTCACCCCTTGG
>NZ_PKGG01000121.1:0-15467 GCF_046480465.1 Arthrospira sp. PCC 8006 | reverse complement strand
TTACACCAAACCTACTKCATACAAAACCCTTGGTGTTCGGTTCCACCGCCGTTATACAAAACCCTGGTGTTGGGTTCCACTACGTTACACCCAACCTACTTCATACAAAACCCTTGGTGTTCGGTTCCACCGCCGTTATACAAAACCCTGGTGTTGGGTTACACTCCGTTACACCCAACCTACTTCATACAAAACCCTTGGTGTTCGGTTCCACCGCCGTTATACAAAACCCTGGTGTTGGGTTCCACTACGTTACACCCAACCTACTTCATAATTTGACTACACTGTTGCGAACTATCTGTGGAATGAAGGCTGGTTGACTAGCTAGTTACTAGATTCTTTAGCGGAAATAGTTTCCAGGTGAGGAGATGGAATGGGAACTTCCTCGACTACGGGATGCTTATCAAGGGTGAGATCGGTTTGTTGAGAACCTGATAAACGTTTAAGTAGTTTAGGTTTGGGATCATGGAGTAAGTAAATAATACGATCGCCTGCTTGCCAAGTTTCCGCCACTGGGACTACCATTAGCTGATCTTGACGCAACAGTAATAGAGGGAGAAACTCCCCTGAGCGAATCATCGCCTGTAAATGCGATCGCTGAAACTCCAGTCCCGGTTGTCTCAGCAAAGTTTCCCCCAACTTCACCTCACGGTCCTGGACATATTGACTCCACAACTTCAGGGGGAACTCTGGAATAAAAGCCTGTTGTACCTTATCCTTAGCATTACTGTTAGCAGTTTTCTTTTGAGGCTCTTGGGGAAAAATCGCCAACACACGAGGAGGCTGGAACTCTTCCGCCGCCCGTTGTGCTAAAACTAGATTCACCTCACCATTGCTAGTCATAGCCAGGAAAGTCCCCATAGACTCAAGTCCCGCCTCTTCCAAGACATTCGTATCAAGGGCGCTACTTTGATAAACACGCAACCCCTCATCCTTAGCCTGTTCGCAAGCCTCTGGGTCTGTATCAATAATCACCACCGACTCATTGCGTTCTTGGAACATTTGTCCAATCAGGCGGCTGATGGGATTTGAACCGACAATTACCGCTCCCGTAGCTGTAGACGAGGTAACTCTTAATAGTTGAGCCACATATTTAGCCGTTAGTCCTTGGGTGACAACAGTCATAATAATCGTCAGGAAAACCAAAGCCTTAATTGAGTCTCCCCCATTCATTCCCCGTTGAGTCAACAGAATCGCAAACAGGGAAGACACAGAAGCTGATACAATCCCCCTAGGTCCTATCCAAGCAATAAAAAACTTTTGTCGCCAGTTAAGTTTACTTGATAGGGTACAAATCAAAACGTTAATGGGACGGACAATAAACATCAGAGCGAGTACCGTTAACACACTCCCCCACCCCAAGGCGACAATACTTTCTAAAGACAGATCCGCCGCTAACAGAATAAACAGCACCGACACACATAACATGGTCAGTTGTCCCTTAAAGCGGCGCAGTTGACGCATTTCTGGAACCCCCACAGAACGCACCACTAGACCTGCGACAACTGCAGTCATTAGCCCCGATTCACTACTGACCAATTCAGCAGCATCATAGAGCCCCCAGAGAGCAGCTAAGACGACTAAACTGGTGAGATCCTCAGACTTAAACTTAGCTTGTTTGAGACTCCACCCCATTAATGCACCACCGACCACCCCGATACTGGCACCAATTCCTAAACGAGTGATTAATTCCCGGAACAACTCCACCGGGTCAGCACTACCACTGAGAACTACATTAAGCACTAAGACGGCGAGAATAGCACCAATGGGATCGATTAGCACTCCTTCCCCTTCCAAAATCGCGGCTACGGGTCGATCAACAGAAACCTGTTTGAGTAGGGGACCAACTACAGTAGGTCCGGTCACAACTACTAAGGACGCATACAAAAAGGCGATCGGCCAGGCAAATTCCCCTAGCCAATGAGCAGCCATACCACCACCGACCAAGGTGATCAATGTTCCGACTGTTACTAAGTTACGGATACTCCCAGAAACAGCCCCTAAAGCTCTCAGTTCTAGGCTTAATCCCCCTTCAAACAGAATTAGGGCTACCGAAAGGGAGACAATGACTTCTAAGCCATCGCCGAGTAAGTTGGGATGGACTAGCCCTAAAATATCATTGCCTACTAGGATACCGAATACCAGTAGAAAGACAATGGCAGGAACTTTTAGATAGTCCGCTAAAACTTGAGCACCGATACCACTAATGATGGTTATGACCATCAGCATGGTGATCTCAAAGGATGTGTCCATAAGGGTTACTGTCGCACGATCAAAATATCTTCGGTCACTTGATATCAGACCCGCCATCAAACAGAGGGGGATTCCATCTACTCCAACAAATCAAAAATTGATTATTGTTGAACTTCTGGCGGGGTAACTACTTGGGGTAGATAGTGGGCACTAGGAATGAGTATGTTAATGTTAACCTATCCTAGATTGGGCGATCGCCTCACCCCTTAATAGCTTATCGAGAACCGGGTCTACGCCATAGTCTCGCAAATTCTACCAGGGTAGGGGCGGGAATTTGCGTTTGTAGCCATTCGATCGCCTCTTTTTGGGTAGGAGTCCCACCGTAGAATCTACAGACATCGAGTAACCGAATATCAACCACTACTTCCGGGGTGGCGTTCCATTTCTGTTCAAATTCCAGCAAAATCGTCACTGGAATTTCCCGTTGTAACCACCGCAAGGCTTGATTTTGGTTCGGTAGATCCCGATAATAACGGCACACATCTAGAATTCTAATCGACTGGGTTTGGGGAGTAGCCTGATTTCTCCACAAACGCGCAAACTCTAATAAGGTCTCATTTGGGATTTTATCCTGTAACCAGACTAAGGCTTTATCTTCCGTCGCAGAACCACGATAGATCCGACATATATCAATTAGTTCTAGAGTTGTTGCGGGTGCGGGTTCCGGTGCCGGTGCCGGTGCGGGTTCCGGTGCCGGTCCCGGTGCGGGTGCGGGTGCGGGTGTCGGTGCGGGTGCGGGGGCGGGTGTCGGTGTCGGTTCTGCTTCTACCCTTGGTGGTGGGACGAAGTTTTCCACTTGACCCATTAATGCAGTCCAGGTTTTTAAGCCAGCTACCCCATTTTTTTCTTTACTGCCTTTGTTATCCTGAAAACTGATGACAGCCCTTTCAGTTCCCGCGCCAAAAATGCCGTCAATTACTCCGGGTTCAACGCCGCGTTTTTTCAGCATTGTCTGCATCAATTCTACTTTCGGTCCCCGTTCCCCTTTGCGGATACTCTCAAAGATGTTGACATCTACCCCGCCTCGGATACCATCAACTTGACCGCGATCTGTATATTGCCAAAATACCCAGGTTTTCCATTTTCCGGGTATGGCTGGTTTTTCGGCTTGGGTATAGTGGGCTATCCATAGGGGATATTCCGAAAAGCGATCGGTGTTCAGTTGTTGCCAAAATCCTGGATAGGTGTAAATTATCGGTTGATATCCCGTCGCTGCTTCGATCGCTTCTAGCCACACAGCCGCGCGATCGCATACCGTTTTGGAATCAAGCCCGTCCGTGGTTTCAATATCTAACACCGGCGGCAAATCTCCCGGTTCCAGGGTAACAATTCTCAGGAAGTTATCGATTTGTCCCTGAATATTGCTGGCCGGCCGAAAAAAGTGATATGCTCCCCTAATTAAGCCGTTGGCTTTGGTTGCTTTCCAATAGGGAGCAAAAACATCCGCCACAAAGGTGGCTCCCTCCGTTGATTTAATGACAGCAAACGCCATACCGGAATTAGCCACTGCTTTCCAGTCAACGTTGGGTTGGTAGTCTGAAACATCTATACCGCGTATACTCATGGGTTTGGCATTTAACAATAATATTTTGATCAGGTATTGGCAATGCGGATCAGCTCATTAAACCGCTATCGGGCCAGTCAATTGACCCATTGACTCTACTTTCGCACTTCGCACTTTGACTATAATACTTCTGAGTTCCGTTGATTAACCGTTATGTTAACCGATCGCTATTTTTTCCGCCGTCCAGTGGCGATCGCTTGATGTATAAACTTTAATATCCCCATTACCCGCTTGGTTCAACATCTCCTGCACTTCTTCTAAGGTAAACGCCGCCTGTAGGGAATCTCGGAATAGTTGTTTTTGATGCTGGTTGCAGTCCCCTGCATATTCCTCTACTAGGCGATCGCGATCGGCTTCACTTTTCGGTCGCTGTAAGTCCCGCAGGAAAATCCCTCCCCCCGGTTTTAATACTCGTTTCACCTCACACAAAAAGGGTAAAGGGTCCCCCAGGTGATGCACTATACTATTGGAAATTACCAAATCAAACTGACCGTCAATATATGGCAACTTTTTGGCATCTACCAAGGCTAATTCCACTTGACTACTAACTCCCGCCGCCTTGATATTCCTCTCCCCTATTTTCAGCATATTTTCCGATAAATCAATCCCGATAATTTGCCAACCTGGCTTCTGTTTCGCTATCAAAATCGGGATGCGTGCTGTTCCCGTTCCCGCATCTAATACCATCCCTTCTGACCTTGGTAAAACCGCGATCGCCTCTTCTGCAAAAGCTCGATTCACCTCCGAAAAATCCATAGAGTCATACTCTACAGCTTCCGACCAACTATCCATCACTTCCGGTTCTAAAACTCGTTTCATTCAGATTACTTTGCCAATGAAATTACACAAAAAAATATTTATTAACCTCAAATTATTAATCAATTATTATTAATTGTCAACCCCTCAGCCATCCTCACCATAATTTTAGGAAACTTTCAGGAAACCCAGTCCTGATGCTTTATAATCAAGGATTGTAGAATTTCCCCCTACCATATTGAAAATGGTTGAAAATTTAGTCATTATCGGTTCTGGTCCCGCTGGGTACACTGCCGCTATCTATGCAGGACGGGCTAACCTCAAACCCATTGTATTTGAAGGATATCAGAAGGGTGGGGTTCCCGGTGGACAATTAATGACCACCACAGAAGTAGAAAACTTCCCCGGTTTTCCTGATGGTATCACCGGACCCCAATTAATGGATCGCATGAAAGCACAAGCCGCGCGCTGGGGGGCTCAATTAATTACCGAAGACGTGATTAAGGTAGATCTCAGTCAAAGACCCTTTACCCTCACTTCCCCAGACCGGGAAATCTCCACCCATAGTATTATTATTGCTACAGGAGCTACCGCTAAACGACTCAACCTACCAGGGGAAGAAATTTTCTGGAGTAATGGCATTTCCGCCTGTGCTATTTGTGATGGCGCTAGTCCCCTATTTAAAGGGGTGGAATTAGCCGTTATTGGTGGCGGCGACTCAGCAGCAGAGGAAGCCGTTTATTTAACTAAATATGCCAGTCATGTTCATCTTTTGGTACGTCGAGATGAGTTGCGTGCTAGTAAAGCTATGCAGCAGCGAGTTTTACCAAACCCCCAAATAACTGTTCATTGGAACACTGAGGCAGTTAAAGTATTTGGCAATGGCAAACTTGCGGGAATTGTAGTTACAAATAACCGCACAAACCAGGAAAGTGAATTGCTGGTTAATGGTCTATTTTATGCCATTGGTCATACTCCCAACACTGACATTTTTCAAGGACAGTTAGAACTAGATTCTGTCGGTTATATTGTCACTAAAAATCATGGCGTAGAAACCAGCGTTGAGGGTGTTTATGCCGTTGGAGATGTTCAAGATCATGAATTTCGGCAAGCGGTGACGGCGGCCGGTAGTGGCTGCATGGGGGCGATGTTGGCAGAACGATGGTTATCTTCTCAGAATTTGGCTCAGGAATTTCCACAAACTGAATCCTCGTCAGACCATACAGACACCAGCCCCGAAACTGAGGCGGCAGATACTGAGGAAACTTACGATATAAATAACACTAAGCATAAAGGCAGTTATGCTCTGCGGAAACTTTACCATGAGAGCGATCGCTTAATTATGGTTAAATATGTTTCCCCTACCTGCGGCCCCTGTCGCACCCTCAAGCCCATTTTAAATAAATTGGTCGATGAGTTTGATGGTAAAATCCACTTTGTGGAAATTGATATAGAACAAGACCCGGAAATTGCACAAAATGCCGGAGTGATGGGAACTCCCACTATTCAGTTTTTTAAACATAAGGAGTTAGTCAGAGAAATGAAGGGGGTTAAACAAAAAAGTCAGTATCGAGATGTCATTCAAAGTAATTTATAGTTATCCTCTCTTTCTGTATGTCACCTGTTAACTAAAAAATGACTTCCACTAAATCTCGATTTGCTCGATTTTGGACCCGCACAGGTTCCCGTAGTGTTTCCAGTTGGATGATGACAATTGGTTTTGTGATCACAACTGTTTTTGTGGCGATCGCTATTTTCTCCCCAGTATTAGAAAGCTGGGGATGGATACAGAGTCCCACCGAATTTCTCGCCAACCCCATTCATCAACCCCCCGGACTCAAGCACTGGTTCGGTACCAATCGCCAGGGGTATGATATCTTTTCCCGTACCCTATTCGGCACTCAAGCCGCCTGGAAGGTGGTACTGTTAGCAACAGTATTAAGTTTATGTATCGGCGTTCCTCTGGGGCTTCTGAGTGGCTATCAGGGCGGGAAAATAGATCGTTGCTTGTTGTTTTTGATGGATACCATCTACACCTTACCTGGACTGCTGCTATCCATTACCTTAGCCTTTGTCGTCGGTCGTGGGGTGTTTAATGCAGCCTTAGCCCTTAGTATTGCCTATATCCCCCAGTATTATCGGGTAGTTCGTAACCATACCACCAGCGTCAAAACCGAATTATTTGTCGAAGCCGCCCAAGCCATGGGGGCTGATACTTGGACAGTGCTTTCTCGCTACCTGTTCTTAAATGTAATTCAGAGTGTCCCCGTTTTGTTAACTCTTAATGCAGCCGATGCGATCCTGATTTTAGGAGGATTAGGATTTTTAGGCTTAGGGCTACCACCAGAAACTCCCGAATGGGGTCATGATTTACGCCTAGCCTTAGAAGCTCTCCCCACCGGGATTTGGTGGAGTACATTGTTTCCCGGATTAGCCCTTACCATCATGGTAGTGGGACTATCTTTGTTAGGAGAGGGAATTAGCGAGTGGATAAATCCTAAGACCCGAAATCAAAGTTAAACCCAGAAAATGATTAATAAATCAACAATTGACCGGCAAATATTAAGACATGACTGCAAAAACTTAATGTGATTTAACATTTTATGGGATTCCATTTCTTCAAATTTGAGCTACCTTAACAGAAAAGGCTGACGCATCTGAGAACTCAATGATCACGTTTACCGTGAAAATCTTTATTGAAATGGAGTTCTCCGATTCATCTGGTTTCAGTTTTTTGAGCAAATCCCTTGGTTCAAAACCAAACCCAGCAACTTAGCCTCTATATCATTTAGTTGGCATGAGTTCTGTCAAAGCGGGAAAACTAAGGATATCCTGTATTCGGAAACCCATGGGGCCGGTTTGAGAATACCCAGTCTTGAAAAGTCTCTATTGAGGACAGACCAAGGGATTGAGACCTGGAGTGGCGCAAGCTATGGAATCACCTAGATTGTGATCACCAGATTATGTATTTCAATTCTGAATTAATCTCCTCGAAGTTTCTCCGCGAGGTTTGAGATGAACATTAAAATAGGATTGCTCAATTAACCTAACCCCCATAGTTTGTTATATGGGCTAACATAGATTGGGAAACCGATTCATAAATAATGTAGTCAACAACCCCACTCCACTGGCGGGATGGGGCTTGTTAAAGCCCCTAACCCAGAGTGAGTTTAGTTGACGGGCCTCAGACGCGGTCAGCGTCTACGTTCAGAGCAAGCGTTAAAGTTCTTACCTGGGGATGCGTCGCTGTCGCTAGTAGTCCCCAGCTCTAAAACCAGATGCTTAAACAGTCCTAGAGGGTTAAGACCGTGCTATCTCGAAAGTACCGACTCTGAACATTGGCAAGTGGGAACTTTACCCCAGCAATGGGTGTATCGGGGACAACCATATCCCCACCGGAGTGGCAACCATACCGCTTTACCCCGCAATTGCAGTCAACCTTTACCAACTCAGGAGGCTACGCTTATAGTTATCGAATGGGCAAATTAGGGGGTATTTAACCCCGCTCAATTCCCGCTCAATTCCTGACCCACGCACAAGGGGATGGGGTTTCTCGGAGGAAGAGCATGAATTGTACCTACCATAACCGTTGTGTTCCTTAACACGCTAGGGGTAGGGTAAACGAAAATGAATCGATGGCAGTATTAGTCACAATCGCTCGGTTGCCAATGCTTTTGCTAATGGGAGGTAGTTGGCTGTTGTTTATGCGGTCAAGGCCGACCCTGGCAAGTGAAACCTGAGATATTTTATATATATGGTTTGAGCAACTTTTGTCACCCTTAGCTGATGGGCTGTATCGGAATTCAATCATCAATAGTTTATGATCAACAAGCCGAAGTTACAGTCAGACCGAGTGAGGAATTGGCTAAACTGTCTACAGACAGATATATTGTTATATTCTGTCTCTCGTGATGGATTCTTGAATTGAGGAGCATGAGGAACGCGGCATGATCCAAATAAAAGACGGACTCGCAACCACCATTGAGCCTGAAATGGAAACAATTGAATTATCTGACCCGAAATCTGATCCAGATTTAGTTGAAAATTTGTTTGAACATGGAAAATCTCTTCCAGAAGAATTAGAGGAGTCTCAATCTGACACAGAACTAGCTAAAACTGGGGGTGCCGCGAAATCTCGGCGACGTGCCCAGACTAAAAAAAAGCACTATACAGAGGATTCGATTCGACTGTATCTTCAGGAAATTGGTCGCATTCGCTTACTGCGAGCTGATGAAGAAATTGAACTGGCTCGTAAGATTGCGGATTTGCTGGAGTTGGAACGAATACGCGAAAAGCTAATAGAGCATTATCATCGCGAACCCAACGAAAAGGAATGGGCAAATGCGGTTGATATGAGGCTACCAGAATTCCGCCGTCGCCTATTTCTGGGCAGACGAGCTAAGGATAAAATGGTTCAGTCTAACTTGAGGTTGGTGGTTTCGATTGCTAAAAAGTACATGAATCGGGGTTTGTCGTTTCAAGACTTAATTCAAGAGGGAAGTCTGGGGTTAATCCGGGCGGCGGAAAAATTCGATCACGAGAAAGGCTATAAGTTCAGTACCTATGCGACTTGGTGGATTCGTCAGGCTATTACTCGGGCGATCGCTGATCAGTCTCGGACGATAAGACTTCCGGTTCACTTGTATGAAACTATCTCGCGGATCAAAAAGACTACTAAACTCCTATCTCAGGAAATGGGTCGTAAACCGACGGAGGAAGAAATCGCTACCCGGATGGAAATGACCATCGAGAAGTTAAGATTTATTGCTAAATCCGCTCAACTACCTATTTCCCTGGAAACTCCCATTGGTAAGGAAGAAGATTCTCGCTTGGGAGACTTTATTGAGTCTGATGGAGAAACCCCAGAAGATCAGGTTTCTAAGAATTTACTACGGGAAGACCTCGAAAGTGTATTAGATACTCTTAGCCCTAGGGAACGAGATGTTTTGCGACTACGCTATGGACTCGATGACGGACGGATGAAAACCCTAGAAGAAATAGGGCAGATATTCAACGTGACTCGGGAGCGCATTCGCCAGATAGAAGCTAAGGCTCTACGAAAGTTACGTCATCCCAACCGCAATAGTATTCTCAAAGAGTATATTCGCTAGGGGATACCTACAGCCTGAACCATAATTTGGTCTTATATCACCCAGAGAACAGCTTTCTGGGTGTTTTTTTAGTTTTGTAAATAAGATGAGGGAAAATTAAATTTTTGGGGAATTTGAGCCCGAATTTTTCTCATAAATTTTAAGTTATTTCAATAAAGTTATAGATTTGTGTAAACAGTTGGCTGAATGGGAAATTAATTGATAAGAGATGGTTTTTCAGAGGTAGGATGATTAGATGTAAACATTTAATTTTATTAAAAAGATCAATTCGTTATGGGAATCGCCACCATCAACCCCGCCACGGGAGAAGTGGTCAAAACCTTTGAATCCCTGACTGACTCGGAGATAGAAGCCTGTCTGGAATCAGCAGAGCAAGCCTTTAGCCGTTACCGCTATCTGCCTTTTGACAAAAAAGCTGAATGGATGAACCGGGCGGCGGAGATTTTGGAGCGAGATGCACAAAGATTTGCCCAAATCATGACATTGGAGATGGGAAAACCTATCAAAGATGCGATCGCCGAAGCTAAAAAAAGCGCCTTGGTTTGTCGGTTTTATGCAGAAAACGCGCCTCAGTTTCTGGCTGATGTTCCGGCCGCCAGTGATGCGACTCGGAGTTTCGTGCGCTATCAACCCCTGGGAGCCATTTTAGCTGTCATGCCTTGGAATTTCCCATTTTGGCAGGTGTTCCGGTTTGCGGCTCCGGCTTTAATGGCTGGGAATGTGGGGTTGCTCAAACACGCCTCTAACGTGCCTCAATGTGCTTTAGCTATTGCCGAAATCTTCACGGCGGCTGGGTTTCCCCCTGGAGTTTTCCAAACCCTCCTGGTGGGAGCAGACAAAGTAGCTCAAATTGTGGCTGACCCGCGCGTTAAAGCGGCCACCCTGACAGGAAGTGAACCGGCTGGAGCTAGTTTAGCTTCTACTGCTGGTAAAAATCTCAAAAAAACAGTGCTAGAATTAGGAGGCAGCGATCCATTTATTGTGCTAGAAAGTGCCGATCTAGAAGCAGCAGTACAAACGGCGGTGACAGCTAGAATGCTGAATAACGGTCAGTCTTGTATTGCTGCCAAGCGGTTTATTCTTGCCTCCTCCATCGCCGGAGAATTTGAAAAAAAACTGGTCGCCAAATTTAAGGCGCTGAAAGTGGGAGATCCAATGCTCCCAGATACAGAAGTGGGTCCCCTGGCTACGCCGGGAATTCTCAAGGATATTGACGAACAGGTGCAAACTTGCCTAGCTGCGGGAGCTAAAGCTCTCACGGGCGGTCATCGACTCTCTGATCGTCCGGGAAATTTCTATGCGCCTACTATTTTAGCTTCCATCCCCCCTGGAACGCCTGCTGATCAGGAGGAATTTTTTGGACCTGTTGCGCTCTTATTTAGGGTGAAAAATATAGATGAGGCGATCGCATTAGCGAATAGCACATCTTTTGGTCTGGGTGCAAGTGCATGGACTACAGACACGGCTGAACAGGATCGTTTAACTTTGGAACTAGAAGCCGGAGCCGTATTTATTAACGGTTTGGTCAAATCCGATCCGCGCTTGCCCTTTGGTGGCATTAAACGCTCTGGCTACGGACGAGAGTTAAGTATCCAAGGGATTCATGAGTTTGTCAATGTGAAAACGGTCTGGATTAAATAACTCAGACTCAAAATTAGGGGTAAAAATTACCTAGTAGCTGGGGGATTTTGCGCCTATATTTTACCCAAAAACTACGGAAAGCCGAAAATTATCCGGTTTTTTAATCTATTTGTATAGTTGAAAAAGTGCCCAATGAATACAGCCGAACTTTTGGTTAAATGCCTCGAAAATGAAGGGGTTAAATATGTCTTCGGACTACCGGGAGAAGAGAATATGGAAGTTCTCGAATCCCTGAAAGATTCTTCTATCCAATTTATCACCACCCGCCATGAACAAGGTGCTGCATTTATGGCAGATGTCTACGGACGTTTGACCGGAAAAGCAGGGGTTTGTTTGTCTACCTTGGGACCTGGTGCGACTAACCTGATGACGGGGGTGGCAGATGCTAACCTTGATGGGGCTCCCTTGGTAGCAATTACGGGTCAGGTGGGTACAGACAGAATGCACATTGAATCCCATCAATACCTGGATTTGGTGGCAATGTTTTCCCCTGTCACTAAGTGGAATGCTCAAATTGTCAGACCTAGCATTACGCCGGAAATTGTCCGTAAGGCTTTTAAATTAGCCCAAACGGAAAAACCGGGGGCGGTTCATATTGATTTACCGGAAAATATTGCTAGTATGGCTGTGGAAGGGCAGCCGCTAAATCGCGATCGCCGCGAAAAAATTTATTCTGCTTATCAAAGCATGAATGAGGCGGCTAGTGCTATCTCCAAAGCTGTTAATCCCCTCATCCTAGTAGGTAATGGAGCTTTGAGAGCTAATGCTAGTGAGGCGGTGACTGAATTTGCTACCCAACTAAATATTCCTGTAGCTAATACTTTTATGGGTAAGGGGGCGATTCCTTATACCCATCCTTTATCTCTGTGGACGACAGGACTTCAGCAGCGGGATTTCATTAGTTGCGCTTTTGATAAGGCAGATTTGGTGATTGCTATTGGCTATGATTTGATTGAATATTCCCCGAAAAAATGGAATCCTAAAGGCACAATTCCGATTATTCATGTGGGGGCTAATGCGGCGGAAATTGATAGCAGTTATATTCCTATTGCGGAAATTGTTGGGGATATTTCTGATTCTCTTAATGAGATTCTGCGTCGGTCTGACCGCACTGGTAAGCCGGACCCCTATGGGGTAAAACTGCGCTCAGATATTCGCCAAGATTATGAACACTATGCTAATGATGATGGTTTCCCCATTAAACCTCAAAAAATTATCTATGATTTGCGCCAGGTGATGGGACCGGAAGATATCGTGATTTCTGATGTCGGGGCTCATAAAATGTGGATGGCAAGACATTACCACAGCGATCGCCCTAATACTTGTTTGATTTCTAATGGTTTTGCGGCTATGGGAATTTCTATTCCTGGGGCGATCGCTGCTAAACTTGTCAATCCTGAATTAAAAGTGGTGGCGGTTACCGGAGATGGCGGTTTTATGATGAACTGTCAGGAATTAGAAACCGCCCTGCGAGTTGGTACACCTTTTGTCACGCTGATTTTTAATGATGGTGGCTATGGTTTGATTGAATGGAAACAAGAAGACCAGTTTGGCTCGTCCTCGTTTATTAAATTCGGTAATCCTGATTTTGTCAAGTTTGCTGAAAGTATGGGATTGAAAGGATACCGGGTTGAGGCGGCGACTGATTTGGTTCCTATTCTTAAAGAAGCACTGGCTTCGGAAGTTCCTGTGGTGATTGATTGTCCGGTAGACTATCGGGAAAATGCCCGCTTTAGCCAACGGGCTGGCGGTTTGTGCTGTCCTATTTAATTATTGATTGGATTTCACCACTAACCCGCTGAGACTTTCGGATTTTCTCAGATTTGGACTTCTCAGACCCAGCGATCGCCTTTGGTCGCTGGGTACTCCCTTTGTGGGAGAGGGCTTGGGGGTGAGGGCTTATTTGGCGATTGATTGAGGATTGCTATTAATAGCCTGATACAATTGTAGTCATGTAGGATGTGCAGTGGCTGAGATTTTAACTATGAAGTTTTTAACCCTAAAAAATGGACAATTGGGGACTTTAGTTGATCAGACTGTTGTGGACTTAGTTAAAGCTAGTCAGATTTTGGATGAGTCCTTAACGACTCAGACTTTATTAGAATTAGTAGAAGCTGGAGATACTGCGACTCAGGCGGTTGGGGATTTGACGGAGAAAGCGATCGCCGCAAAAATTGCCTGTGCGCCGTTGACAGATACTGAAATTATAGCACCTTTTCCTCATCCTAAACGCAATATTTTTTGTTTGGGTAAGAATTATTTAGATCATGCTAAAGAAATGCTGGGTAGAGTTGATAAAGACGACCAACTACCCACCCAAATGATTATTTTTACTAAAGCTACCACTACGGCGATCGGTACGGGTGCGATAATTCCTAGCTATAGCCATTTAACCTCTAAATTAGACTATGAGGCGGAATTGGCGATTATTATTGGCAAAAAAGGTACTAATATTTTACCAGAAAATGCCTGGAATTATGTATTTGGTTATACAGCCTTAAATGATATCTCAGCTAGGGATTTACAATCAGATCACCGCCAATGGTTTCGGGGAAAAAGCCTAGATGGTTTTGCGCCTATGGGTCCGGTAGTTGTGCATCGTTCGATGATGCCATCTGCGGAAAATATTGAGGTTTGCTGTTGGGTGAATGGGGAAAAAAGACAACAAGCTAAGTTTGATCAAGTTATCTTTGATGTCCCCGCGATTATATCTACTCTGTCGGCGGGACTGACTTTATTACCAGGAGATATTATTGCTACAGGTACTCCGGCGGGAGTAGGGATGGGATATAATCCGCCCCGTTTCCTAACTGCTGGAGATGAGGTAGTTGTGGAAGTGACAGGGGTAGGTAAATTGATTAATCGGGTAGGGTAAATTAATTAATCGGGTCTGGTTTTAAGTATTTGACTTAATATGGTAAAATATGGGAGAGGTGACAAGTTTACATTTAGATAAATACGGGGAACCTGTGGCTGAAAATGATTGAAGATGATATATATATAATTTACTCATACTAGGTTAGACTTATGACTAAACCTCGTTCTGGATATACACTTCCGGTTTTTGCTTGTGCGGCGGCGATCGCCGCTTTGGAGCATCTCCAAGACCAGAGCCCTAATGATAAAAATACGGTGACGGTGGATTTAATCGACCCACCAGAAACGGCGGAAATTGCGATCGAACAGGTGGCTCGTATTAGTGATCATGCGGCTTTAGGAATTACTCGTTCAGACCCAGGAGATAACTTAGATATTACTCGCCATACACCAGTTTGGGCAATAGTAGAAATAATAGGCCGTAATATTAACTCCCTAGAAACCCCAATTAAAATTGTCGGTGGTGAAGGGGTGGGAGTCCAGGAAAAAGGGGAACAGGCGGCGATTTATAAATATGCCAAATCCCTGATTTTAAGTAACCTGAAATCCTTAGTGTCACTAGGCGATCGCATTCAAGTTACGGTTATTTTACCAGAAGGCAAAAAACTAGCCAAACGCACATCTAACGAAGCCTTTGGAGTCATCCAAGGACTATCATTGCTGGGGACAACAGGTATATCCCAACCCCTCAGCGTCCCGGAACAGTTAGAAGTCTATCGGGAGACGCTGGAAGCGAAAGCCGCCGACTTTCAAACCCTAGTATTTTGTATTGGTGAAAATGGATTAGACCTAGCCACGCATTTGGGTATTAAGCCTGAACAAATTGTCAAAACGGCTAACTGGTTGGGGCCAATGCTAGTAACGGCAGGATTTGTAGAAATTGAATCGATTTTACTATTTGGGTATCACGGAAAGCTGATCAAAGTGGCTGGGGGGATTTTCCACACCCATCATCACCTCGCAGACGGACGCTTAGAAATTTTAACGGCTCACTGTGCGGATATGGGATTACCAACCCCAGATCTACAGAAGGTTTTGCATTCTCCGACGACGGAAGATGCTTTATTGTACCTGCGGGAACTAAAGGGGGATTGGGTCGATCGCATATATGGTTAGATCGCCTCGGCTATTGATCATCGCGCCGCCGCCTATATACACACCCACGCGGAAGTAAATGTTCAGGTGGGGTCAGTGTTATTTGATCGCCAGCGTCAAATTATCTGCAAAAGTGCGATCGGTGATACAATTTGGCAGCAAATTTGTTA
>NZ_PKGG01000098.1:0-17683 GCF_046480465.1 Arthrospira sp. PCC 8006 | reverse complement strand
AGTCACGGTGTGGATATAGAGACTGCGACAAATAAGAGTGTTTATGACGAGAGCGAGTTTAAAGACTACGATGATGTATTTAGCTCCAAAAGTTGAAGTCACAAAGCAGGGAGTTGTTGCCCTGTTCCCGATGTCAAAAGGGGTATCCACATCAGGAGCCGTATGAGGTGAAAGTCTCAAGTACGGTTTGGAATTGGAGTTGGGGAGGGTGACCTCCCTTTCGACCATAACGAACAATGAGACTATGAGAACAAAGAAGCCCACCCAAATTATCCGTACTGACAAGTGGACGTTGAACCCAACAGCAGAACAACGTGTTCTGTTTGGCGAGACGGTGAAAGTCTATCGTCGGTTCTGTCGGTACTTGGTAGGCATTGTTTTCACTCACTGGTCAGAGTTAGGGAGTTTGCCTGGAAATAATGTGATTTCTGCTGTTGAACGACTCATTCATCGAACAGGGAAAAACCCTCATCCCAAGTACGGGCTGATTGATATAACGTTCCACAAATTCCCTAGCTACTATCGCCGTGCTGCCATCATGTTGGCAGTAGGACAAGTTAGTAGCTATATGACTCGGTATCGGGAATGGCAAAGTGGGATGTCTCGGAAGCGCAAAGATGCTAAACCGCCTCAACTCCAGGCAAAAACCGGCTGTTATCCAACGCTCTATAAGGGCGGATGCTATAAGCTACATGGCTATGAGCAGATTGAAATCAAGGTGTTTACGGGATCTGACTGGGTTTGGACAACAGTTCAAATCACGGGACTATGTAACCGCCATGAGATCCCGGACAATAAGCTATTGTCGCCCTCGTTGATTTTCGACGCTCAAACCTGTTATCTATCAGTTCCGTTTCACTGTATGCCAGCGAAGCGGATAGCTGATCAGAATGTAGTCGCGGTTGACTTAGGTATCAACACTACAGCAACTGTGACAGTCGTTACCTTCGACGGTACTGTAATCCATCGTGAATTCATTCACCATGGAAGAGACATAGACCGTCGAGATAAACGGCTCAAGTCCGTTTCTAAGCGGGCATCCAAGACGATGGGCAAGGGGGGAAAGCTCCACAAGGGATTCTGCTCCAACACTTATCGAAAATGCCAGAACATCAACAACCAGATTAGCCACATTGTGTCTAAGCGGATTGTGCAGATAGCGACTAAGTTCAATGCCGCTGCTATTGTCTTTGAGAACCTGAAAGGTTGGAGGGCAAAAGGTGGGCGACGACGCTCCAACCTGCGCCAGCGCTTCCATGGGTGGCTCAAAGCCAAGATCCGGGACTACACAGAGATGAAGTGGCATGAGTTAGGTGGCGAAGTGATTGATGTTGTTGCCGCCTATACCTCTAAACTGGCTTACGATGGTTCTGGTATTGTTAAGCGCGATGCAAAAAACTACGCGCTGGCAACATTTGCCTCGGGTAAGCGCTATAACTGCGATCTCAATGCTTCTCAGAATATAGCGGCTAGAGGTATTCTTCAGCTCACTCGCCGAAAGGACAGTGAGGACCTATCCAGCCAACGTTCTGGACGCTCGCCCCGAAGCTGGGCTTGCCTGTGTGATCTTTGGACTCTGGATAGTTCAAGATTAGCATAGGACACTCCCACCTGGCGTAGCCAGGTGGGAGAGCTTCATGCCGTACTAAGCAAAGCAGTAGCCCTGAATGGAAACGGGACTAATCCTGACGCTAACCCTACGGGGAGAGGGCGGGGCTTCTCGGCCGTTAAATTCAAAAAAGTTCAAATTGTAATGCGCGGAAATGGTGGTCGATGAAACTGTTAATCAGCAATGATGATGGGGTTTTTGCCCTGGGTATTCGTTCCCTAGCTAATAGTTTAGGGGAAGCGGGACATGATGTTACTGTTGTCTGTCCCGATCGCGAACGTTCAGCCACTGGTCACGGATTGACCCTACATCAGCCCATTCGTGCGGAAGAGTGTTCATCAGTCTTTCACCCCACTGTAACCGCCTGGTCTTGTTCAGGAACCCCGGCTGATTGCGTAAAATTGGGGTTGTTTGCTTTACTTGACAGTATGCCAGATATGGTTTTGTCAGGTATCAACCACGGCCCCAACCTAGGAACGGATATCCTGTATTCGGGAACGGTATCAGCCGCCATGGAAGGCTTGATTGAGGGTATCCCCAGTATTGCATTTAGTCTAGCGAGTTATTCGTCTGTTGAATTTGATGTAGCGGCCGGTTTTGCGACCACCCTGGTTAACGCTTTAGAAAATCAGGGATTGTCGGAAGCATTTTTGCTTAATGTTAATATTCCTGCTGTTGGGGAACATGAAATTTCGGGAGTGGCGATCGCCCGCCAAGGTATTCGCCGCTATGTGGATATTTTTGAGAAACGGGTCGATCCGCGTGGCAAAACCTACTACTGGCTTGCCGGAGAACTTCTCGAAGACGTGGAAGAAGTTATCGACCATCAAAATTTTGATGATGCACCCACAGATGTAAGTGCCGTCCGCAGTAACTATATTACCATTACCCCCCTTCAGTACAACCTTACCCAATTTAAAGCCTTAGAACCCCTTGCGGATTTGGTGGCCGCCGTGAGACACTGGAGACAGTAGACTAGAATAGTAGATAGAGAATCATAGCAAGTCCGATCATGGGGGTTGATTAAAGCCAAAGGCTTGGTAGATCCTAGTGATAAGTTCGTTCACTCACACACAGTCATCTATGAATGCTGATACTTTTAACTCTCATTCAGTTAATTGTCCCATTTGCCACCACACTAGCGTTTTGCCTTCAGTAGGGGTGTTTGGCGGACTGTTTACCTGTCCTAACTGCCATACTCATCTGGTAATTAGCAACAGTGGTCATTATGTGCGAGATCCTTTTTCTTGGCAACATTGGGCGATCGGTAGAATGCTAAGGCGACAGAGTCATCCGTTGGCTAGAATTGGTCGTGATGTTTGTTCAACTAAACCGTTTCCCTTAGTGGCGATCGTTAGTAGTCTGCTACTGTTAAGTTTGGCAGTGGTAGCAACCGATCGCCTAAATTATCGCAACCAAATGCTTGACCCTAGTATTACGGAATTGGAACAAGATGCAGGCGATTACCCTTTTCCCTAAACTGGCTTTAATCCTTTGATGGGTTTGGGGCTTTCAGAAGGCATAATTAGAGTCCACCCTTCTACAGTCCCCAAAACTCTGGTATCTGGCAGTTGGAGGTTATTGAGGGTTTGCTGATCAACCAGAAAATAGGCTGAGGGTGAGTTGTGCCAGTAATGCTGTAGGCTGTCGTTTACTAGAGGCTGTATTCGCCTGGCGCTATAAAAATCTAGGGAAGGTCGCGAGTGGGGGTAGGATGTGTAAATCTTTGCCTCTGCGGGAGTATGTTGTTGGATGAGACTAGCAACGGGTTTGACGGGGTAGGACTCGCCCAATTCCCAAACCCAGTGATGTGAGGAAACAAATAGCAGCAGGGATAAATACATCCCCCAGCACAGAATGACTAAAAATTGCCGATCGCATTCGACTAATAATAGGGTGCTAACAGCCATGGTTAATGCTACGGAAGCAAAGGTTAACTGAAGGTTAATGTCTAAAGATTGACTATCAGTTAGGGTTAGCATTCCCCCCAAATATAGGCCTCCTAGCCAAGCTACAAAGGCTAAGAGACTAAATATAGGCCATAGGCGATCGGGACGGGGACAGGGATAATCTGGGGTTAACAATTGGTCTGGGGGGACGCTGGGGGAAGGCTTTGTTTTTCGCCATCTACCAATTTGATGATCTCCTTCTTCCCAAACTAGGGCTAGATAACTTCCTACTGCTAGGKCGAAGGCTGGATAAATGGGCATAATATACCAGKGGAGTTTGGTATTCATCGCAGATACGGCGATTAGATAAACTCCTGTCCACACTAATGTTAACCGCGCCCAACTTAAATTGCGATCGCGCCAAGCTAATCTTAATCCTCCTAACCAGAATAATAGCCAGGGGGCGCTAAATTTAATGATTTCCAGCAAATAATACCAGGGGGGTCCTTTGTGGTTTTCTACGGACTCCCAAATTCTAACTAGGGACTGATCTACTAGGTTGGCGATTATGAAGTCAAAGCCATAATATTGCCATTGGGAAGCATACCAAAACGCTACGGGTACTAAGCCTAGCCCTAAGCCCCACCACAGGAATTTTGAGGTCAACAGTCGGGGGGTATCCCACAGCCAAAATCCGAAGGCGATCGCTCCTAATAATACCCCTAATAGCACTCCTTTGGTGAGACACAATAACCCAAATGCTAACCCAGACCCCAAGGCGTAGCGCAAATCTCGCCGCGCGCGCAATACGCAGACCATCATTAGGATTAGAAAAAATAATACCGCCCCATCTAACATGGCTAAACGGCCATGACGGACTATTGGAATTAGGGTTAAATAAACTAAGGCTGAAAAAATCGCCTGGCTGCGACGGTGGAAAATTTCCCGCCCTAGACTGTATAACAGGGGTACGGATGTGGCTGTTAATAAGGCTCCTGGTAGACGGGCTGTCCATTCGTTTACACCCCCTATCTGGTAAAATAGGGCGATGAACCAATGAATTAGGGGGGGTTTGTTTAAGTAAGGGTCTCCGTTTAGGGTCGGGTGTAACCAATTAGCATCCCCTGTGATTAACTCCCGCGCTACTTGGGCGACAATTCCTTCGTCCCAGTCTCGGAGGGCAACTCCGCCTAAATCTATGGTAAATAATAGTAAGGCGGCGAGCCATAATCCCCATCCCCATAGGCGATCGGCTTTTTGGTAGGTAGTGAATATTGGGCTTTTTGGTGTTCGGTGTGCGGAAATTCGACGAAACATAGTCCCCCATGCGATCGCTCAGTTTGACGGTATTTGTAGAGTTCTTGCTAGTTGGAAATCTTCCTTAACTAGGTAAGTTGGTGCTAATTTTAACACAGGAACTCAGATATTTGCTCTCCTGGCTGATTCTATCTGATTGGGGAGGCGGCGGGGGGCGATCGCTTGATTAATATATATAGGGTTTAGGAATTGTTGGGAAACTTTCATCGCCGGGAAGAGTCGGGACATGGGTAGTCAGAAAAAAAACCATGGCTTTCAGATGAGAACATTAACTATTGATGATCTCAAAGCCTTTAATGAGTTATTGCGCTATGTGTTTCAAGTTACTAATCATGATTTGCATAAGATTGGTTGGAATGAAGAGGAAATTGAGCGCGAAAAACGACCTATACTAGAGGCTGCTCATGTTTTGGGATGGTTTGATCATGATAAGTTAATCTCCCAAATTGCTATATATCCCATGGAGGTTAATATTCATGGGGTTATTTATAAGATGGGTGGTTTAACTGGGGTGGGAACTTATCCTGAGTATGCACAACATGGTCTGGCTAAGTCTCTGATTATGCAAGGATTACTTGATATGAAAGCTATGGGTCAAACTATTTCTTATTTGTACCCCTATTCTATCCCCTATTATCGAAAAAAGGGTTGGGAAATTATTAATGACCAGATTAAATACACTATTCCTGACCATAAATTAACCCGCATTACTGAGGTTTCTGGTTATGTGCGGCGTGACCAGGCTGAGGGAGATATTATCAAAGCTGTTTATCAAAAATTTGCTGAACAACAGCATGGCGCATTGATTCGTGGTTCCCTAGAATGGCAGGAATATTGGCGGTGGGATCAGGATGATTTGCGTGCTGCTGTATATTATAATCAGAATGATCAACCGGCGGGTTATGTGCTTTATTACATTGCTAATGATATCTTTCAAATTAAGGATATGATTTATATGGATGAAGATGGTCGCCGGGGTCTATGGAACTATATTAGCGCACATCAATCTATGGTGGAAAAGGTTATAGGTTGGCGGTATACTAATGACCCTTTGGCTTTTCTACTGGATGATTCGGAGATTACTGAGGAAATTTCACCTTACTATATGGCGCGCATTATTGATGTGGAAAAGTTCCTCAAGTTCTATCCTTTTCAGCCTCCGGTTAATGCGACTTCTCTCTCTTTCATTGTGCGCGATGATTTGTTGAATGATAATAATGGTGTTTTTACGGTGGAATGGCTGGATGATGGGACGACTAACATGACTCGTAAAAAAAGCTGTCATGAGGCGAGAATGAGTATTCAAACTCTGGTTTCTTTGTTGATGAATTATCGCCGTCCTAGCTATTTCTATAAGGTGGAAAGGTTGCGCGCTGACCCTCAAGTGGTGGATTTGCTGGAAATGATTATCCCTCGTAATGAACCGTTTTTCTCGGATTATTTTTAAGGGGAACTTTATCGGCGTTGATTTTATAGTCAAGCGGATAGGCATACTCCCCCCTCCAATCCAATTATAATCAATAAATTTTCAGTTGTCAACCCCCAATTCTGAGAATTTCTGATCAATTGTGATGCTGAGATAGAATGAGATTGAGGATATTTAATTCTGTGGAGGTGAGAAGATAGCGATCGCTAAAAACCTTAGATCGCATTTGTTCAAGACTATAACTTCTAAAGATGACAAAAGGGAATTCTTGATAGCGATCGCCAATAGGTAGGACTTGTTCACATGGATAAAGTACATTAACATATTGACTTAAGATCCGACGGAAACTGTCATTTTCCGTTTCAGGTATTTGGGACTGAAAATAATTGCGGATTTGGTCTCCGACAATAAAGGTAAATAAGGGAATCGCGTAATATTGAAAATCCCAGGAGTTTTGTTGTTCAAGTGTTTGAGTGCGATCGTGGTGTTCTTGGAGTTGATCAATTAAATCGATCGCACCTTTAATACTAGCAGTGAGACTAGGGGGATATTGGGAACTCTCACGAATCGCAATCATTTTTTTTAAAAGTTCCGTATTCGCATATTCCGCAATTTTCTTTAATCTCATTTGGTAAGACTCTTTTAAACAAGAGTTAATATTAACCAAGATTAAGCTACCACATATATGACCAAGTTCTGGTTTTTTCAGGTCTAGCAAACCTGTTAAGGGGTCACAATATTTAGCAAACTCAGCATTAAATTCTGGAATAAGTTTTAAATAGGAGATGTTGTCACTCTTGCTGCTAGATTTATAGTCATCACTATTTAGCCAAAACTCACACTGACTCAGCAACTCTTTAAGACCCATAGAGACAGCGGTTAAGGTAGTGTTTTGAGGATGTCTTTTAGACTCTTTATCTAATTCCTTAATTAAGGTAGATAACTGACCCGTGAAACTTTGACCAGAAGCAGAAACAGATTTTCCTCCAATGGGAATCATCAAAAAGTTACCCCTTCCCACTTGACCATATCCTTGTATTCTGGTCATGATCGCAGTTTTGAGAATAACGAGCAGGTTTAACATACTGATCAGGCTTTCTTGAATGGAGAGATTAGGGTCGCTATCATCTCCGTAGTAAACAGCGCGATCGCATAAGTAAAAAGTCAAAAATTTCTGGTGATCATCAAAAGTCTGCAATTTTCCTTCTTCCCAAAACTGTCCGCGACAGCGATAAATAACTTGGATAATTTCCATTAAGTTAGTTTCCACTTGAAACCGAGGAACTTCCACTAAAATATGAGTAGATTTCGGGAAAGATAAACCCCGACTAGCGGAGGATGTCATAAATACCACCTTAACCTGGTTTTGATATTGATGGATTTCTTGTCTTTCCGTATCGCTGAGGTTAGCGTGAACCTCTAAATAGTCTTGATTTTTGACAAAGGTTTGCTGTTTTTGGATATCTTCAATTAGCCGTTGTAGTCTGATTTTGTCTTGGATATAAACTAAAATCTGACCCGTATTTGGTTCCTGAATTAGTCGATCAATATCGGCGAAAATCTCAGATAATACCGTTTTAGGAAGTTTTTCTTTGGTTTGGGATAGTTGGTCTTGATTAAATTGGACAGATTCAATAAAGGGTTTATAGGTGATGGTCAGACCTTTCGCGGGATAGGAGTTAGCGTTAATAGCGATCGCCGACTTTCTGTTAAATTCAAATTCCTTAGACGAGATAGAATCAAGATCTGGTTGAGATACCCGACGGAAGAAAATTTTATCAGGTTCGGGAGACGTTTCTGATAGGTGTTGTGTAATCACTTCCGAGTCAACAATGGAAGCATCTGCGACAATTACCTTAGTATTGAATCCATATTCAGGATTAGTTAATTGGTATTTATTAATAATTTTGCGAATCCCGTCTAGAAATTCTACCCCGGTATTATCTCCGGTAATTTCATCAATCATAATAAATATATTTTTGATGCGTTTGGAGAGGGACTGCATTTTGTGACCATCAACTGTAAGCGTTTTTTTACTGTAGGCTTTCTGAAAAATTTTCTCGAAGTTTTCTAAGGTATTCTTACCAGTATTAGTCATGCGTAAAGATTGTATACAAGCTGTAGCGACAATAGCGACAATATGATTATATGAATTATCATTAATTAAATTAGATATGGCTTCACACAGGGTTGATAATACCCCAGGAACCTTATTTTTGGATGGTTTTAGGCGATTATCGGCGAAGCGGTTAACTAATGGAGAACCGTGAGATGAATGCGTATTTTCTATATGGTTAATCGGGAGGAATTTAACTGAGTGAATGTTAAACTCATTTTGATGTTGGGTGGCGAGATAATTAACAGTTAAAGAGGGTGCGTTATTTCGGAGGAGAGCGTAGTTAGTGGTGACACAAAATAGGCGATCGTCGCTAAGATTATCAGTTTCTGAGTTTTTGAATTTTTCGATAATATCTAGGTTGACTTGTTTACGAGGACTGACATAAAAGAATAGAAAACCCTCATCAATATGAGATTTCAAAAAATCCACGATCGCCGTAGTTTTTCCAATTCCAGGATTTCCCGTCAGAAAGATATAAGTATAGTCAGAGTTGAGGGATTTTTGGACAGCTTCCGCGTGGGGTTGTCTCAGGTCTAGGGTACAACTAAAGTCATCAATAATTTCTGTGTGGGGGGGGATGATATTAAGGCGATCGCGACTAATATTAGATAGATTTTCTAGGAAGGATTTACCATTTTTAAAACTTTTGGCGACATTGCGGCGAATTAGATCCATTACCTGTTTTCTAGCTGTGGTAATTTCTGCATCTTTGGATTCATTTTGATAAATATTCGCACAGGTCGCGAGTAAATCCCAATGGTGTGGATTTTGGGGATTTAGGGATAGGTTGCTAAGATTGCGATCGCTATATCCGACTACATTAATCATCGTAGAGTTGTCCGGTTTCACTACTCCGAATTGTTGTAAAAAACCATAAAAGCTATAAGCATAACTAGCAGCTTGAATTAATTTGACGCATTCCTTATCCTGTCGCTTAAATGCGGTAAAGTATCGTTTGAGATCCTCCGAAAATTCCACATCAAGATTTTCGGAGTCTCCCGTATCCAGCCGCAATTTTACGAAAACACTTTTCGATTTCAGATAATTAATCTCTCGTTTGAGTAACCGACGTTGGTTGTCTAGGTTTTTGTCCGTTAAATCTATTAAATCTTCAATAGCTTTTACCGAAAATATTGATAAATCTACCACTAATATTCTCAGCTTATTTCGGTATCTGAGTAACATCAAGGTATCCGCTTTAAAAAACTCACCTTTCCCGCTGTATTTGTCCCAATTTATCTTAGGTTTGGGAGGTGAAAATTCATCTTTTAACTGCGATAAACACTGGTCAATCTGTAGCTGTTTATCTTTGGGATATAGGTTGAGACTGTTATCATCAGAAAAGCTACACTGATTATAAATAATTTCATACTTATGGTGACTTTTATGGTAATCTTTACCCAAGGATTTCAGATATTCCCGAAAAAAGTTTAACCCCGACAACCAACCTTTCTGAATCAAAAATAGTCCCCATTTTTCTAAGTTATTCCTAATGGCTTCTTCGTCGGTTATGTTTTCATCTTTGATGATTTTTCGTAGCATTTCAGGAAATCGCAATTTTTGCAAATCCCGACTATACAAATCACCAAAATTATTGCTAATTTCAGCTTCGGATATGGCTGATAAAATCCCAATATTGAAACCTACCTCAAATAATCTTCCGAAATTTTCTGCGACTTTCATCTGTCAACCTCAATCAATCATTATGGTGATAATTCAACTTATTGATAAATCCGGTTATTGGTGGAGTCCGATTTAGGTCACCGTTGATTCTGGGGATACAAAATCGAGTTAACCTCACTCAAAAAAGCCAAACTATTAAAATCGGTTTTTCCATTCATGTGCTTAAAAAGACATTTTTTGCGTAAAGATTCATCACCAATAACGCGATCGTAGGGATCGAGTTTAATCTGGATATTCTTTCCAACTAATTTTTTTTCAAACCTGTAAAAGTGGAAAAAAGTCAAATATTGCAGAATGTCTTGTTTCAGAGAGTTATCATGAATCAATCCCTCGCGAATATGCTGATCGTCCAGGACTCCTTGATAGATATTTAATAAAGTTGCGTAGGACATCACCCCATTATAAAAGCGATCATCTTCGTTTCTGGTTTTCACAGACACACCATTAAATAGGTTAAAAAATACCACCACGTTTTTACTAGGGTCTTCTACCAAGTTTAATAAGTTAGCAGTATCCTTGAGGCTATAGGAATCCTGGTATAAGGTTTTCTTTTTTCTGACATAATACTGATTAAAGAAAATCGGATATATTTTAATATCTGGTAATCCTGATTGGAGAGATTGAATTAAAGTGGGTGACATAAAATAAAACTCATCTTCATCATTTTCCTCTACTTGGGTGAGGTGTAAATTATCAGTAAATGGCGCTTTGGCTATATACAAAAAGTGACGATATTCTAATCCTGATTGATGGTAAAGATCATATATTAAATCAATTAAAATTGAGGGTTCTGTATATAAATTCCGAGAGAGATAATTTCCCGAAAAGGTTTTTAATAACTGTACGACAATTTGATTATCTGACTGCTTCTTAATTCCGATCGCTTCACCAAATATAGTAGAAATCCGGTCTTGGCGATCGCCTTTAAATAAACCATCACTTTCAACACTAGAAACCACAATTAAAGCCAATTTATCCAGGGAGAAACTGCGACTATCAGCAGATTGATCTAGGCTAAACTTGCGCGGTAATACCGAATACAACGAACCCAAAGCATTTCCTTTAGCAAAATTGTCGGTCAGTTTTTTAATCCTAAAACCTTGAGAATTGGCGCGATATTTATTATTCAATAAATGACGAATCACTTTCGATAAATTAGCCATAAATTTCTCTGCGTCAAAAGGTTTATCTTCGCTTCCTTCATGAAGTCTAAAAATTGGCAAAAACACCTGTTTCCAATCTTCCAGAATTATCCGCAAACTGATATTAATCAGCAGAGCCATGGTAAACTGATAAATAAAACTCTGTACCGAATTATAATGACCCTGATTTAAGCATTTTTGATCGTAGGGAAAAATAATTCCTGGAATATTAATAAAAATTTCTCCTGTTTTTTGGCGAATTGGGTCACTTTTAGGAAGGAAGAAAACCGGAAGACATTTTTGGATTTTATCAATCCCATGATAGTCGATGGTAAATTCCTGATTTTCTGATGTCTGATAATAGCGGATATCTTCGATTTTCAGATTACCCGGAAGTTGACAAAATATTCCCGTGTCGGGACTAGAATCGCCAATAGTAATGTACTGAAGACACTCTTTGGTATTCCTTTCTACTACCTGATTAAAAAACAAACCATTGCTAATTTTCTCAATATCTGATTCTAATATTCCCTTATAGATACCAATTTTAACCGGAAAATTTTGGGGTGCTAAAATAGCGGATTGTTTAATAAAATCATGAAGTAGCGATTTGAGTTGCTTAATTTTGTGGAACACTTTATTTTGGTTAAAATCTTGAATGACAAGTTTCAAAAAATTAGACTTTTCATCTTCATCTGTTCCCTGAAAAATAGGCAAAAAATAGGTCTCAAAACTCTCGCGAACATTATAAGTTAGTTCCGATTGTGGATCATAATCTTCTTGGTCAGGATTACTGCGAGTCGCAAACGCAAAATAGTAAATAAAAGCGATTTTCAAAACCTTTTGATAATACAGAGATTCCTGATAAAATTCTCGTTTTTTTACTTCGGCTTGCTCAGGATTAATCATCTCAATATAATAGTCGAATGCTGGTTTACCTCCCCTAGCTTGAACCGGGTTGTTAAATTTAAGTTTTAAGCCAAAAGTAAAGGTTCTCTCGCTTCCGTCTGGACTGGTGGTTTCCCCTAAACTCTCGCTAATTATCGGAATAATGGGGAGAGAGTCAAACACCTCTGACCGGGAAAACCAATCCCGATAATTAATGGTTTCTCCACCATAACTAACTAGATAATCTCCATCCTGTTTGTCATGGTCATCAATATAAGCCACCATATCTTTTAGTCGCCGAATTAAATCCTGTAAATAAACTAAATCGGGATGATTATTAGTGGCTAAATTGGTGGCTAAATATTCCAAATAGCAGATTTTGGCGTGTTTTTTGAGTTTCCCCAGGGATTCGGTATCGACTACTTTCTGCAATTTATAAAAATCCGAAGATTTATCATTAGTTAAATTATCTAGGATTTCGAGAGTATCTTGTACGTCTTCGGAGGATTCTTGGTCTAGTTTTTCCTCAATATAGTTACTGAGTCCCTGTTTTAAATCTTGGGTAAATTGATTGATATTTCTTACGGAAATTGTCAGTTTATGAAACTTGAGGAGAGAATTACTACCCACATCATTAAGCCGTGTTTCTAACTCTGATGTTCTCACGTTTGGCTTAGTCGGAAAATTATAATATAAACTGAATTTCTGATTATTTATTTCCTGTAAGGTTCGGATAAAGCTATGAGTTAAAGAGTTAATATCTCGGTGATTATTATCTCTGGCTAATTCCTGTAACTTGTCTTGTAATAAATCCCGAATTTGTCTGATTTGTTGGTTAAATATATTTTGAGTATTACTATTAAAATTCACTGTAGCCGATTTACTGATACCCCTGGAACTAATGGGGTTAGCAATATTTTGTTTAATTAGTTGATTGGTAATAGTCTCTAAGTCGATAATGAGATGATTTTTATTTCGAGAAATTTTGAATGGTTGTTGTTGGGGAATTTGCTCGATAATTTTAGTTAATATATCGCTGTAGTCTACGAGTTCTAAGTTGCTGTCAGCTATTCCTAAAATGTTCATGTTGACTCCTGATGATAAATAGCAGCGATCGCCTTAATAATTATAGAGGTGATTAAACCTTAATAATTATGGGGGTGATTAAATAGGTGATGACTCAGGCTTGCCTTCACCTATCCTTATATGTAATAATAGACTAGAATGCTTGAATCCACTCTTTCACGTCGTACTCAGTCCAGATCCCATTTTTCCAATAGGGGTCAGCTTCCACCAAGCCGCGAACGATCGCCTCTGATTCAGCCTCATAAATCCCCAGAACTTTAGTTAAATCTTTAGTGGGTCCAATAGTAATTAAAACCCCCGATTCTTTCTGTTCCTTTAAACCCTGTAAATGTTCTGGTCGGTAGGGTTCCCGTTTCGCCAAAACGTCTTCACAGTAGCTACCAAACATGATATATTTTGCCATAACCTTGTCACTTGAGGAAACTAATCACCACCATAGATATTATCACATTATACCACCTCAATGGTAATGGGTGTCTAGGGTCTTTTGAGAAAATTCTCAGAAGTGGTTATCGACAAGGGGAGTCTACCTCCCCCAAAGCAGGGGAGGAGGAGGTAGAAAGGGAGGGAGAAAGGGAGGCTGACTAACTTCTTAAAGTCACCTGAAACTCCTTAGCCAAAGCATCCCTAATTTTTTGCTGTATGGGTTCTATATCCTCATCAGTGAGGGTGCGATCGCCAACCCGATAAACCAAACGAAAAGCCAAACTCCGCTGATTTTCGGGAACATTTTTGCCACGGTATTCGTCGAATAACTCCACCGATTCCAGAATTTTACCACCTGTTTTAATCATCGTTTTTTGCAAATCAGCCACCGACACCGAATCCTCCACAAAAAAGGCGAGGTCGCGGTCACTAGCGGGGAAAGTAGAATAGGACTGAAAAGGTCGCTTTAAGTAATCCTTAGCCGTAATAGCCGCCGTGAGTACCGAGAGACGAAACTCGAATAAATAGACAGCTTCAGGAAGTTCTTTTTCCCGTTGAATTTGGGGGTGTAGTTGACCGAAAATTCCCAGGCGATCGCCATTTAACCATAACGTAGCTGTCCGTCCAGGATGGAGCATTTTAGCATCAGATTCTTGGCGATATTCCACAGACAAAGACAACCGCTCCCATACCGATTCTAACACGCCTTTAGCCTCAAACCAACTCATGGCATTATCCTTCCCACTGTTGACCCAACGACCCTGAGACGGGTCGCCACCAATCACCCCAGCGATCGCATCTTCTTCGTGATAGACCTCTCCATCACGCCGAAAAATCCGGCCAATTTCCAACCCATTTAACGGACCATTACCATTTTCCAGGTTAAACACAAAAGCATCAATTAACCCAGATAACATCTCAGTTCGTAAAGCCGAATACTCCACAAACAGAGGATTAGCAATTACCACCTGATTATCCCCCTGTTGTTTAACTAGGGAATAGTGCATCAACTCCGTCAAACCCGCCGCTCGAAAAGCCGCGCGCAAGTCTCTTTTAGCCGCTTCTTCTGGTGGTAAATAACCGGGGACACTCTGAGTCGGAAGAGTATCAGAAAAGCGGTCATATCCATATAATCGCGCCACCTCTTCAATCAGGTCAATTTCCCTTTCCAAGTCCCGTTGACGATAGGGGGGAACTGTCACCGTCCAGACTACCGATTCCCCCTCTTGGCGGCTAGTACCACATCCCAAAGCATTTAAAATACCTTCAACCTCTGGGGGTTGTAAATAGGACTCAACCTCTGTATCTTCTCCCCGTTTGAGAGGTCCTAAAATAGCATTAAGGCGATCGAGACTCAGGAAAACCTCCTGAGTCATCCGCATTTGGGTAGCACCGCTCGCCACTTTCTGGACCGTAGCAGTTCCCCCAGCTAGTTCTGAGATTAATAATATAGCACGACGGCAAGCCAGAGCCAGTTCCGCTTGATTTATGCCGCGTTCATAACGGGTAGACGATTCGGTGCGGATACCCTGAACACGCGCCGATCGCCTAATAGCCACCGGAGAAAACACCGCCGCCTCTAGGATTAAATTAGTCGTCCCGTCGTGAACTTCCGTGTCCTCGCCTCCCATAACCCCCGCTAAAGCAACCGGTTGATCATTAGCGGTAATCACCAGATTTTGTTCTTGTAGCTGGCGGGTTTGACCATCAAGGGTTTTAAGAGACTCAGAAGCCTTAGCAAAACGCACCCCGATAGTCAGGTTTTGAGACCCAGTAAGGTTAGTAAGCCGATCGCGATCGAAAGCGTGGAGAGGCTGCCCCCATTCTAATAAAATGTAGTTGGTGACATCGACCACATTGTTAATGGGACGAATTCCCGCCGCCTGTAGCCGTCGTTTTAGCCAATCAGGAGAGGGGGCAATTTTGACATTGGCGATCGCACCTCCGATATAGGTAGGACAGGCTTGGGATTCAATGAGATCAATTTCCAACCCACCTGCTGGGTCTTGGTCGCCAATTAATACCCCCGCCGCGTCAGGAATTTTCAAACTCCCGCCAGTCAAAGCCGCCACTTCTCTAGCAATTCCCACCATACTCAACCCGTCCGCACGATTAGCAGTAGCTGTGACATCCAGGATCACGTCATCGAGTCCGATTAGGGGTCGGACATCACTTCCCAGCACAGGCTCGTCTAAATCAAAGCTATGGATACCTGGTGATTCTTTTTCTAAACCCAATTCTGATAGGGAACAAATCATTCCCATGGAGGGAACACCCCGCAGCTTAGTTTTTTTGAGCTTCAGGTCAATGGCGGGGAGATAAGTGCCAATAGTCGCTACAGCCACAATCATATCTGCTGCCGCATTAGGGGCCCCACAAACGATATTTAGGCGATCGCTTTGTCCTATGTCTACCTGACAGACTCGCAGTTTATCCGCGTTAGGGTGGGGTGCAATTTCCGCAATTTTCCCTAATACCACACCATCAGCCCAAGTGCGGCGATCTTCGATATCTTCTACTTCAAATCCCGCTACCGTCAGGGTTTCCGCTAATTGTTCGGGACTGATACTGATGTCTACCAGTTCTCGTAACCAGTTTAATGAGATCCGCATATCACTTCAATTTTTTTGTCCGATTCTCCATTCTAAGGAGTCAACTAGCCTAGTGGCGAAACTTTTTTCTGGGGACCTGTTGGCCGATGATCGTAGCAATTACTAGATTTTTGGGATGCGATCGCTGATAATAGTGTTTAATTCCCGTGGTTAGAGGTTCCCTGAGAAAGTTAGGTAATAATTGGGTATAGATAGCAGACAGAGCAGACCCACCATGTTAATTGTCCTAGAATGGTAGTTAGGTCTACAGAGTTAGGATATCGAATATTATTCCTGAAATCTCTAAGATCAAATCCTTTGACCTGCTGTTAAGAGTTCCCCGTGCCTTGCTATATAGATAGCTACTTACACGAATTCGCGGTCTGACGTTAATCTTAAATTGAGTTATCTCCAACCGCCATGAGTTACTGTACTAATCCCAGTTGTCCTAATCCCGAAAACCCTAACGAGGCTGTCAAGTGTCAGGCTTGTGGTTCCCGGCTACGGTTACGAAATCGCTACCTAGTCGTTAAACCTATTGGTAAGGGAGGTTTTGGAGCTACATTTTTAGCCCGAGATTTATCCCTTCCCGGTTATCCTGCTTGTGTAGTTAAGCAATTGCGACCTTCTGCCACTTCTAAAAAAGTTCTGGAAATGGCACAACAGCTTTTTCAGCGGGAGGCGAAAACTCTCGGAAAAATTGGTGATCATCCCCAAATTCCCCGTCTTTTAGATTACTTTGTCGGGAAACAACAGTTTTATTTAGTCCAAGAATTTGTTGATGGTTTTACCCTAAAACAGGAAGTGCGAGCCAATGGAGCTTATAACGAACAACAAACTCAGGAGTTTCTGCGGGATATTTTACCACTGCTGGATTATATCCATTCTCAGGAGGTGATTCACCGGGATATTAAGCCAGCTAATATTATTCGTCGCCGTCAGGATAATCGTTTAGTGCTGATTGACTTTGGCGCGGTTAAGGATAAAGTAAGTCAGGCGACCATGATGGGAACCGGAGAAACTGCTTTTACTAATTTTGCCATTGGAACTTCGGGATTTGCTCCCATGGAACAGATGTCTTTAAGACCTGTTTATGCTAGTGATATTTATGCGGTGGGGATGACTTGTATTTATTTACTGACGGGTAAATATCCTAATGCTTTGGAACATAACCCGACCACCGGAGAGGTTTACTGGCGAGAACATACCCATGTCAGTGATGCTTTTGCTTTGGTCTTAGAAAGAATGTTGGCGGTGTCGGTCTATCAGCGTTATCAGTCCGCCAAAGATGTTTTATATGCTCTTGATCATCAGGATGATGTAGAGGATGATTTATCTGGTAATATGTCCGTTCAGCCTATAGCCACAGAATTTACACCAGACCCACCCGAAGAACCAACTATTTATAAGGATGATCAAACCTCGATCATGATGACTGCTCCCCAAAGGGAAGCGAAATTGATTCGGGAACGCCGAGAACGCAAAAAACGACGGGAAGTTACCGAAA
>NZ_PKGG01000591.1:0-388 GCF_046480465.1 Arthrospira sp. PCC 8006 | reverse complement strand
TAGAAGGTGGTGCTGGCGTAAACACCCTCACCGCTGGGACAGGAAATGATACCTTAGTTTACCTGTCTCCTAATGATAGGGGAACGCAACCAGATCGCATCTAAAACTTTACACCAAATAGCGATCGCCTAGTTTTTCACAGTCAATCCCTAGACCAAGGTGGTTTTGGTTTATCCGCTCTCAATAGCGACACCCAAGCCCTCAACCCCCAACAGTTTACCACCAATCGAGAATCCCTACCCGAAGATACAGAAATCCCCATTCTCCTTTACGATACCACTACCGGACTTCTCGAGTACGACATAGACGGCTTGGGAACCTCTCCACCCATAGCGATCGCACAGTTACAATCAGAAGATGGTAGCATCCACAATTTATCCCCCAATGA
>NZ_PKGG01000221.1:0-8480 GCF_046480465.1 Arthrospira sp. PCC 8006 | reverse complement strand
ATATCTGTGACGGCGAGTCCTGTCTCCCATCCGGTTAAACACCATAATAGGATTTATACCAAGCCACAAATTTTTCTACTCCCACCTCTATGGGTGTACTTGGTTTAAATCCTACATCTGCTATCAATGAATCTACATTAGCATAGGTAATCGGCACATCTCCCGGCTGCATGGGAAGCATATTTTTCTGGGCTTTTTTCCCTAAGACATTTTCCAGGACTTCAATCAAGTACAATAAATTTACCGGTTTATTATTACCGATGTTATAAATCTGATAAGGGGCAGTGGTTTTCACTCCTTCAATTTCCGCTTGATTGCTTCCCGGTTGTGGGATTTTATCAATTACCCGAATTACTCCTTCCACCACATCATCAACATAGGTAAAATCTCGCTCCATATTACCATAGTTAAATACCGGAATCGGTTGGTCGGCTAAGATAGCTTTCGTAAAAATAAACATCGCCATATCAGGACGATACCAAGGACCATAAACCGTAAAAAATCTTAATCCCGTCGTGGGAATATGATACAGGTGACTGTAGCTATGAGCCATCAATTCATTAGCTTTCTTTGTCGCCGCATACAGACTAACTGGATAATCTACATAATCCCCTACCGAAAAAGGCACGGTTTTATTGGAACCATAAACCGAACTCGAAGAAGCAAAAACCAAGTGTGGGATTTGATGATGACGACAGCCTTCTAAAACATTGATAAACCCCACTAAATTACTATCAATATAAGCGTAGGGATTTTTCAGAGAGTAACGGACTCCGGCTTGGGCGGCGAGGTGGGCTACTGCCTCAAATTGGTGTTCGGAAAACAGTTTTTTTATGCCGACTTTATCGCATAAATCTAGTTTATAAAACGTAAATTTTTCTAAGGGTTTCAGTTGGGCTATCCGGTCTTCTTTTAAAGATACTGCATAATAATCATTGAGATTATCAATGCCAATGACTGTATCCCCCCTTTTCAATAAATGTTGACACAGATGAAATCCAATAAATCCCGCCGCACCAGTTACTAATATTTTCACGGTTTTTTATCCTCATTTATATGGGGGTATTTAGATTATTACAGATAGTCTGTGCTACTATTTGTGGGKGTTAGACAACGGATTTAACAATCAATTTATGGGGGGATTTTAGGCGATCGCATATCGTAGCCCCGATGATTTTAGGGCTAGTCAATAATTTTCACAAGATACCCACCCGACTACTGTTAGGTGGGTTCGGAGTCATCAATCAGTTGAGAGTTGAAACTTGCAACCAACAATTGATTTAGTCTAAATATCCCATCAATAGATCAGGATCATCAATGTCATTAGAAGCAATGGGACGGTTCATCACCATCGAAGAAATTTGTAATTGAGTGGCTGAAACCGGACGGTTAGCCATAGAACCAGTAGGATTTTCCGATTGAATAAAAGTTACTGAAGCTGCATGAACAGCCTTCCCAATAGGGCGTTTGGCGGTTAACATTCCCGCTATTTCAAATTGGTTGTGTCCCACCGGACGATGATTAACGATCGCCGAGGGTTCTGGGGATACTTGAATTTGAGTTGGTGCTGAATTACCTTCTGTCGAACTTGATTTACTAGCCACGTCTAATTTCTCCTTGAGAGTATCTGATTCAGGTACATTGTCAGCGTCAGCCACTTGAGTTTCAACTTCATCGGCTGGAGTCACTTGATTTTGAGGCTGATTATCTGTATCCTTTCTTGTATTGCTACGGGTTCGTCTACTTGTGTTCCTCCTATTTGAACCAGAAGAGTTAACCACCATAGTTAAATACCTTGTTTATCAAATGGAACTAACCCGCTGCCTCATGCTCAAATTGCCCGGGCAACTTAGTCGCTCATCTTCATTCTAGCGTTTCATGTTCCCGAATTACAGCCCTATTTTTAGGGATGCCGGGACTTAAAAATTTCACCACAGGTGCTGGTATTGTAAAATCTATCCGTGTATTTAGTAAAGAAGAGTTAACAAAAAATAACTTTTTGCAATCATAAGCAATAAAAATAAACAATTCACACCTATAGCCTGTGGCCAAAGTCCCCGGCTCGTCCCCTAGATATTAGGGCTCACCGGAATTCACCAAGATTCCCGAAATTCGATGGTGGTAACTCCCCTACATTAACGGTGGCAAATCTACACTGTTATGGGGCGGGATAATTTGTCAAGCTAGAATCATAAACAGATGAGTTAATTGTGTGTCTGAGGCATGAAAAATATTGTGCAGTCCTTTTATCTATGGTATCGCCAAACGCTCCGCCATGCGAAATATCGCTGGTTGCTAATTGGTGGGACGCTGATTTATCTGATATCGCCCATTGATATTGCCCCGGATTTTATTCCTGTGATCGGATGGATAGATGATGGTATCATTGCCACGATGCTGGTGACAGAAGTTTCGGCTTTAGTTCGGGAAAAAATCAAGAAACGCAAGGCTGATGACAGTACCTCAGAAGTTGGGGAAGCAACTGATGTTAAAACATCAGTGGTAGATGTAGCGGCACAGGAGTTTTAACTAAGGGCTTCGGATAAGTAATTAGCGGTCGCTTCGACAAGAGCGATCGCATTTTCGTAGACCATGCGAGTAGGTCCCAATATACCGACACTACCAATAGGCTGGGAATTTTGGTAATATTGAGCTGAGATGAGGGTGCAACTGCGGATGGGTTCGAGGGGGTTTTCCGAACCAATGCGGATATTTACCTGTTGCGAGGATTCTGGGGTAGCAAAAATCAGCGGCCAGAGTTGTTCCTGTTCATCTTCGAGCAGATGTAGAATAGTTTGGACTTGCTGAAGTTGTGAAAATTCGGGCAGTCGTAGGACTTCGGAAACACCGCTAACCTGAATCCTAGTATATTCTGGAGTTTGGTGGCGATCGCCTAAACTCTTGAGTAACTGTGCGATAAAATTACTATACTGCTGAAAGTCTTGGTCTATCTCAGTCCAGTCTAAAGTTGACAATTCAGCTAAAGCGAGTCCCCTAAGTTGGTGATTAAGAAAATTAGAGATAATTTGTAATTCCTGTTCTAATATTTCGGTATCGTCGCCGATATCCTCAACTCCCGGGGCAATTTCCATCAAAATGGACTGAGTTTGATAGGTATGAGTCACCACAACTACCATAACTTTTCCTGACCCCATAGACACCAGTTGCAAATGTTGGAGCCTTTCGGTCTGGGTTTGGGGCATAGTAATCAGGGAAATATAGCCACTGAGGGTAGAAAGAATTTGGGCTGCACCTCGTAGCACAGCCTCCAAACTACAACTATCAAAATTTAGCTGCTCCCGTAGGAGTCTAGCGACTTCCTTAGCGAGGGTATCAGAGGGAGTCATGAGGCGATCGACATAAATCCGATAGCCAGAGTCAGAAGGTACTCGTCCGGCGGAAGTATAGGGTTGATAGAGTAGTCCAGCTTTTTCCAAAGCCCCCATACCATTGCGGATAGTAGCGGGGCTGACATTGAGGTTATACTCTTGGGCTAAGGATTTTGAGCCAACAGGTTCTGCTGTCGCGATATAGTGGCGAACAGTTGCCCAGAGAATTTGTTGTTGTCGTGCGGTTAACTTGGATTGAACAAACATTGCACTAAAATTAAGTTACCGAACAATTGTTAACATTCAAGCTCTGCACATACTTTGACATACTTTCTCGTGAACCGCTAGGGAATAGAAAACAGAGGGGCGAAACTTTCCGGCTACAAGTCAAGAGTTCAAAACCTGACCCTTGGCCCGAAAGCCTCACCCCTAGGGGAAAGGTAGTCTAAACTGTTGGCTTCTGGTTAAGCCTCTGGACTTACCAGCCTTTTTCAGCTTGGTCTACAACATAAGCAGCAACGTCTTCGATCTGCTTGGGAGAGAGTCGGCCATTAAATCCAGGCATGGCATTTTTACCATTGGTGACTTGGTAAGCCACTGCAGCCACTGCATCGTCATCAAATCCTTTCAGATATTTAGCCAAATCAGACTTGCTGAGGGTTTTGTTAGCAACAATCACATTGCGTCCGCCCATGTGGCAGGCTGCACAGTTAGCAGAAAAAACAGAAGCGCCAGCGGCAACATCTCCAGCCAAAGCGGGACGTGGCAGTGCAAAGGTCAACAGAGCCACACCGAGTAAAATAACTGACAGCAGCTTTTTCAAAATCGTTCTCCTCTTCTTTAGGTTAAACAGACAGTTAAATGTCAACGGGTTTTATTTTACCGGAGTCTGCCCACTCCAGAAAACTGATCAACTGTTTTTTGTTTGAGATAGATGGGAGTTAGTAATGGTGGGACTAGGCGTAAACCTGTCGATAGTAGACTTGGTATTCTTGGGAGAGTAATGGTTCCCACCAATGGCGATGGGTAAGATACCAGCCGACGGTTTGTCGCAACCCTTCTTCTACTGTGACTAGGGGAGCCCATCCTAACTGGGTTTTGAGCTTGCTGGAATTGATCGCATAACGGCGATCGTGGCCGGGTCTATCTTTAACAAAGGTAATCAGGTCCATTGAGGGTTTAACGGGTAGGTGGTGGGAGGCTAGTTCGTCCATGAACCTACAGAGCATCTTCACCAGGTCTATATTGGCTACTTCGTTATTCCCGCCGATGTTATAGGTTTCTCCGGGTTTACCTCGGTGAATGACTACATCTAGGGCGCGGCAGTGGTCTAGTACATATAGCCAGTCCCGCACATTTTGCCCATCTCCATATATGGGCAGGGGTTTACCCAAGAGGATATTAATGCACATTAGGGGGATAAGTTTTTCTGGATAGTGATAGGGGCCGTAATTATTGGAACAATTGGTGATGATGGTGGGTAGGTTGTAGGTGTGATAGTAGGCACGCACTAGATGATCGCTACCAGCTTTTGAGGCAGAATAGGGGCTGTTGGGGGCGTAGGGGGTGGTTTCGGTAAAGGCGGGATCGTCAGGACCGAGACTGCCATATACTTCGTCTGTGGAGACGTGCAGAAACCTGTAATTCTCGGGCTGTTGGTGGTGGTTCCAATAGTGTCTAAAGGCTTCTAATAGGGTTAGGGTTCCGACAACGTTGGTTTGAATGAAGGCATCGGGACCGAGAATTGAGCGATCGACATGGGACTCGGCTGCAAAGTGGGCAATGGTATCGATCGCCTCTTCTTCTAGTAACTTGTCAATTAAAGTGCGATCGCAAATATTACCTTCGACAAACTTAAACTGTTCCTGGTGTTCTAAGGGGGCTAGGTTCTGGCGGTTTCCGGCATAGGTGAGGGCATCTAAAACCACGATGCGATCTTCTGGGTAAGCATTGCACCAGTGGTGGACAAAATTTGAACCAATGAATCCCGCCCCCCCAGTGACTAGAACCCGACGAGGATACAAATTTTCACTACTATCGTAGCTATATTGAACTGCCAAAGTGTTTTCCTCCAAACAGTCTTCAGGACTGGTGCTAACTGTGATCAGTAAGTATATTTTGATAGATGGCAACTATTGTATCTTGAACCTAGTGGTTAACCATAGCTCACCAATACATCTGATCACTGGATTATTCAATGCCTGTTGATTTATCGATGTTCTCCTGGGTCTCGGCTTCTCTTTGGCGATCGCCCATAGCCTGCCACCGGGACAAAGCCTGGTTAAAATAATCTAGGGCCTGTTGTCTGTCCCCTGAAGCTAAGTAGGCTAGACCGATATTATTGAGGGTTTGAGCCTCCCCAGATAGATATCCGACGGATTGAGAAATTGATAAAGCCTGCTGGTAATACTCCAAACCACGGGGGATTTCCCCTTGGTCTACATAAACTCCACCGATATCATTAAGTATATTAACTTTCCGATAAGGTTCCCCTATGTCCTCAAAGATAGATAGGGCTTGCTGGTAATAGTCTAAAGCTGGGGTGGTTTCCCCCATACTTAAGTAAACCTGACCGATACTGTACAAGGTGTTAGCTTTACCAAACCCCGGAGGTAGCCTTTGCTCCTGTGGCGAATCGATGACATCCCACATTGATAGGGCTTTATTTAAATAATCCAGGGCGGGTTGATTTTCTCCTAATTCCCAGTAAGCCACACCAATAGCGGCAATAGTGACAGCGATCGCAAAAGAATCTTCCATCTGCTCTAATAAGGGAATCACCTCCTCAAATTTAGCGATCGCCTCCCGCAATGCTTCTGATGTTCCCTGCTTACCGAGGAAAATACCCTGTTGCAATAATTGGTTCACCTTCTCCTCTGGGTTCTCCTGAGCCACCTGCATTGGTAAAGGAATAGATAGGATTTCCGCTCCCGAGGCGCTTAGTCTCGGCAAAACTACCATCAGCCCCATTGCTAAAACCTGAGTCAAATTAATCATAATTTCGTCCGCCTATCAATTTTTTGCCACCATATCTTGACATACTCCCCTGTTTAGAAAAGGGGGGATTCTCCGGTAAAACAGCAACCGCCGGCTTAACCCGTCTTACGTCGCCTTCCCGGTGCGCGGTTGATATCCCAACCGCTTTAATGTTTTTACTGCCATTGTTGTCACGGTCGATCAGGTTTGCTCAGGACGGACCAGCAGGCCAAAGCGCGAGTCATAAGACAGTGAAATACTCAAACCAGATTAGATGGTTGAAAGCTAGGGTGACGATCGCCACAAATCGCCACAATTAGATAAACTTCAACCCTACCCCATGTCTCAAGCATAGATGGTCCGTGATTAAAAATGCTTGTGGAGACGATCTGGCGGGGGTTCAACAATTAACTTTGTTGGCTCTAGTTAAAAGTCGGTGAAGTAAGAATCCCCGGTTATAATCTTTGATTTAACGAGGGAGTGTCAATTAAGATATAAGATATCCTCAGAGTTACCATTCAGCAGGGGAGTTTGACAAGCAAGTGGTGTCAGGAGATCTGTCAGTGAGTCAGCAAGAAATTCTTAGGTCTGCCTATCAGGGAGATCCAAAAGCGATCGCAATTTTACTCAACCAAGCCTTGAAACCTAAACAGGTGCAAGCGCATCTCACTCTGGAATATGATCATCTCTATATTACCCTAGAGTCCCCGACAATTCCCGACCAAGCTGCATCTGTCCGTGTGATTCACAAGGGACTAATGCGCCTTCAGCCTCCATCTATCTGGTGTGTTACTATTGCGGCACAATTAGGCGATGATGATAACCCAGCTTGGATTGAGACTCTGGTACTAAGGTCATCACCTGTGGTAGTAACTCCGGTGACTAATAACGTGCCGGTTATCCCTAAAAATTCTCCCGTTGCCGACCCTAAACCTCCTCAAAAAACTAAGACTTCCCCCGCACCTAAGACTCAGGAAAAACCCAGGACTTCTGGGAGACCTAAAACTCCGAAGAAAACCACAAAAGTGGCGACGGCTGCCCCGGTAATATCTCAAGCGGCTACTGCTGAAATTTCTCCGACTTCGGCAAATTCGGCAACTCCTAAAACCCCGAGATTTCAATTTAGACGGCCTAAATCTTTGTCGGTAGTGGGTTATATGACCCTGGCAATTTTGCCTTTGTCTGGGTTAATTATAGGTGCTAAATGGGATAGAGTTTCGGCATCTTTGGCAACTATCCCACCCACTTTTGCTACGGCTTCTCAAGCGGTGCTGGAACAACTCCCCCAATTACCTAATTTCTCATTTGGATCTAATGCTGAAAATCCTCCGAAGGTTGATCCATCGGTGACTCAGGCGACTATTGAACAGCTCCGAAATATATCTGAGTTGACTATTTCATCACTACGGAATCCCATTGATCCTGATATGCGGATTACGATTAAATCGGTGGGTGATATTATTCCGGGAACGAATTATCCTTACAATAAATTACATCCCAACAAGCAGGTATTATTTGCAGGAGTTAAACCAGCTTTACAAGATGCTGATATAGTCTTTGGTAATTTTGAAAGTACCCTAACTAACTATCCTAATAGCGCTAAAAATGTGGGTCGTGGTATGGTGTTTGCGTTTCGGACTCCGCCGGAATATGCGGCACTTTTAAGGGAGGCTGGATTTGATATTTTGAGTGTGGCTAATAATCACTCGTTTGATTTTTTTGAAGCTGGGTTTAAAGATACGATCGCTAATATTGAAAAAGCGGGAATGAAGGCGGTCGGCAAAAAAGGTCAGATTGTCTATCATGAGGTGAGGGGTGTAAATGTGGCATTTATAGGCTTTAGTTATTTTAATTATCATAATAATATGAATGATTTGGAAGCGTCGCAAGCCTTGATTAAGGAAGCGGCGGACAATGCGGATATTGTGGTGGTTTCTGTACACGCGGGGGCGGAAGGTACTGGGGCTTTACGCATTCAGAATAGAACCGAATATTTTTATGGGGAAAATCGCGGTAATAAGGTATTATTTGCACGCACAATGATTGATGCTGGGGCGGATTTGGTGTTAGGACATGGCCCCCATGTGCCGAGGGCTTTGGAATTATATAATGGTAAGTTGATTGCTTATTCTTTGGGTAATTTTTTGGGATATCGCACTTTATCAACTCGGTCGG
>NZ_PKGG01000625.1:0-317 GCF_046480465.1 Arthrospira sp. PCC 8006 | reverse complement strand
CCTTGCCCTGGCACTGCAGCGCGGCGTTGATACCGGCAAACATGCCCTGCGCCGCTACCTCTTCATAGCCGGTGGTGCCGTTGATTTGCCCCGCAAAGAACAGGCCACTAATGGCGCGGGTTTCAAAGCTGGTTTTAAGCGCGCGCGGGTCGAAGTAATCGTATTCAATTGCGTAGCCGGGCCGCAGGATATGCGCGTTTTCCATACCCACCATGGAACGGACCAGCGCGTACTGGATGCCTTCGCGCTCCAGCATCTGGCNCAGGTTCTGGCCGCAGCGGCCATAGCCACAAATGATGACGTGTGTGTTGGCATTG
>NZ_PKGG01000634.1:0-305 GCF_046480465.1 Arthrospira sp. PCC 8006 | reverse complement strand
ATTGAATTGACCGGGGAAACCGCTAMTGMATATTGGTAATGGTGGGTGGGGGCGGGTTTATTTATCCCCTGGTGGTCCGATTTAATTGSCCGTGRCACCCGCCCMTACATATTRATAATGATAATTGGTAATGGCGGGTGGGGGCGGGTTTATTTATCCCCTGGTGGTCCGATTTAATTGACCGTGGCACCCGCCCCTACATATTAATAATGATAATTGGTAATGGCGGGTGGGGGCGGGTTTWTTTATCCCCTGGTGGTCCGATTTAATTGACCGTGGAAACCACCCCTACATATTTGTAAAAG
>NZ_PKGG01000371.1:0-2996 GCF_046480465.1 Arthrospira sp. PCC 8006 | reverse complement strand
TCGCATCCCAGAAAATGCTTGAATTAAACCTATAATAAGCGCGATCGCATTGATGATTTTATCCCCAGCCATCGCCCATTGCCCATTGCCTTCCCAGAAATCAATCAACGGGGCAGCATTAATTATTAATTGTTAATTTTTAATAATTGTTAATTTTTAATTATTTACAAATCAATCAACGGGGCAGCATCAATTATTAATTGTTAATCCTTAATTATTTATCCATCAATTAACGGCGCAGCATTAATTATTAATTGTTAATTATTAATTGTTAATTATTAATTGTTAATTATTTAGAACGGGACTGACGGGGCTCGAACCCGTTTTATAGCCTATAACCCCTATTCTACCGCCATTATAATGCGCTCGAAAGCGATCGCACATTTAGGAGTTAGTGCCAAATGAGTGCAAGTACAAACAGTACACATAGTGGTACATATCAAGGCTTTGAGGATATTCTTGAGTTTTTCAACCTATCCCGCAAACAATGTCCCAAAGGTGTCAGGATTAAGCGTAACCGGGGGACAATTCAGCTAGACATCACTACTGACCCGGAGACGGGAGGGCGTAAGCAGCGAGGATGTAATTGTCAGTTCACTTTTGAGGGTATCCGTAAGGCCGTTGATAAGGCCTGGTTAGTTCATAAATCCCTTGACGGACAATTTCAGTCGGTGTCTGAATGGCTCGACTGGTACAAGGCTACTATCCTTGATGAAAACAAAACCCCTTTGGAAAACGACTTAATCACCTATCGCCAAGTGTTTAAAGAGATGGAAGATGATTACTTTAATGGGGTACACAAGAACACTAAACGGAAGCGCTCTCGCGATATGGCTAGTGACAGAGCTTCATTTAAACGGTGTTTCTTAGATGTATTTGACAAAGTTACAGACTGGGATAGTTACGTCACTTGGGAGGGTATAAAAGAAGCCTTGTATACTCCATTAAAAGACGGTAGCAGTCCGGTGGGGCACAAGGATTTTAAAGACCGATATTACAAGTTAAGGCAGGTAGCGGAACGGGCTGGCTGCAAAAAAGCACTGGACAAGCTAGAAAAAATTGACCCAACCCAAACAGTATTTACGGAGTCTCAAAGTGTAGATTTAGATACCTTGCTAGGCTTGTTAGATAAAAAACGCAACACTGACTACAGAACATCTGTAGACAATAATGCGCGTGATGGTTGGTGTTGGGTTAGTGCAATGTGTACCCTATACGGATTACGACCGTCTGAAGTAGCAGCAGGTCAAAATTTAACTAAGCCAGTTAAGATTGATGGTATTACTTTTCCGGCTATCTCAGACCCCAATAACACTGAGTTAGTGTTAGTGATTGGTGAGTTTACTAATTTTGGCGGCAGTACCAAAACGGGTTGGCGGTTAGCTATCCCAATGAGTAAAGACAAGGTTCTAATTAACCGCCTAGGGATTCATAACGTTTATCTACCTGTTACTGAGTCTAAAAATCCAAAAATGTTTAATAATAATCATCGCAACTAGTTATCACGACATAATTGGGGACTAACTCAAGCCTATGCCTTTCGACACCTTGGAAACCAACTAGGGGAGATGAACGGGATACCACAGGAAATCAGAGCGCGTTCGTTTGGTCACTCGGTGTCAGTTAATGATGGCAAGTACAAAAAACGTCGCCATCTTGCGACAGAGTTAGGCATCCTAACAAGACATCAAAGGCAACCATTACCGCTAGAGATGGGGAAACAAGTCCTGATTAATATCGGCATTAATCCAGACCTACCAGAGGTTAAGGCAATTATCAGAGCTCTTTACCAGCTTGATGATTAATCCCCAATAAACCCACAACACAATACCCTCTAGGCTAAATACCTAGGGGGTTTTCCTTTTGCACTAACTCCTAAATGTGCGATCGCTTTTGAGTGCACTAGAGTAACGGTAGAATAGGGGTTATAGGCTATAAAACGGGTTCGAGCCCCGTCAGTCCCGTTTTTTCTATTTCCTTATCCTGACGGCGATAGCGGGAATTTACTTAACCCGATAGTCGTACCGTCACACACAAAATACACTCAACTCAGTCTTAGCACACGGGACAATTAGCGCATATCCCTCAGCAACAAATCTTAATTATTGACGGGTTAATCAATAAGCACAACTTAATCAATCTGTCAAATACCCATACCACCCCCCAACCAAACACCGATAGGGTAACTCCCTTGTGATACCCGTCAATGGCAAGCCTATCGGTTCGTTCCTCACCATTGACTGCTATCACGTCGGTCGCACCCCCAAGAGTGTTTGTTTCGGTTGGGGGGGAGGGTATGTTTCAAAATCAACACGATAGCCGTAGGTAGCCGTAGGGGGAACCCACTAGGTTATCAATGTACAACGATACTCCTATCAATGTACAAAGATATCAGACCGCCTACCTGGTTCCCTATGGGAGTCAGATTATTGGTGAAATCTTGAGGAGCCTACTCGCTACCAACAAAATGCGATCGCATAATCACGACTAACCTGGCTATGACATACTGAAGCGATACCCCCAAACAACTTTTCAACTGGTGACTTGTTTCGTCATCTCTCGCTGATACCTACATAATCCTCAGCAAGTCTCCAATTTATAGGGGTATTCATTTCGTTCAAAACCCAGTACCCCTAATAAACACCCTAAGCCAAAATCTTAGCCGTAGGTTGTAGGTAAAGCTATCTGTTAGGGGTAAAGTAGTTCTGGGTAATATCTGGACATGATAGGGTGAGCATTCATATAAACGATTTATAGTCTATAAATTATAGTCTATAAATGAAAAATACGTGCGAGACGTTTAGGAGTGAAATAGGGCTGCAATGCTCGAAATAACCTCCTAGAGGGGAATCAACTGATTCAACCCAGTTACCCCTTAACTGTTTATATGTTCCAACGCTCGGGCTTAAAACGAGCAAGGCAGGAAACTCAAGGTCAATCCCATTTTAAGAAATCGCAAAATTTACCGTCCAGGTGAACTTAGGAGGAGTAAAATC
>NZ_PKGG01000122.1:0-15414 GCF_046480465.1 Arthrospira sp. PCC 8006 | reverse complement strand
ATCGGTGGCTAGTCTTTCTGCTACTTTTCGCCCTAGGGGAGTCAGTCGAAAACTATCGGTGATTCCCTGACCGTCCACTTCTCGCCTCAATACTCCGACTTGGATTAGCCATAAAAGGGCGTTTTCGGCTCTCAATTCCGGTAGAGGCGATCGCGTATATCCTAACTCTACGCCCCGATTTCCGCTAATGGCACTTAGTTTAACGCTTTGGTCAATGGAATCGGTTAAAAGTTTGATTTGAAACGGAGAACAGCGGATGGCTCGCTGGGCTCGGGCGATCGTCGCGGTAGAATATTCTATCGACTTGGAAACCGAATTAGGGGCACTCATGGGTTGATGGGCTTTCCTGATGGCTGATTTTGAGTATATTATCCTCCACCTTTCGAGCCAAATTTTGATCAGATTGTGTAATTGATTGCAAAATATCTTAAAATAACTTCATAAATAGACAGAGCATATCAAACTCGTTTTCAGGAGGACAACCATAACATGGCTTTATCTGCTGGTACTAAAGCCCCCGCATTTACCGCTAAAGATACCAACGGGAATACGGTTTCCCTCTCTGACTTTGCTGGGAAAACTGTTGTTCTCTACTTCTACCCCAAGGATGACACCCCTGGTTGCACTAAGGAAGCCCAAAGTTTCCGGGATAACTACGAAAACTATCAAAGCCGGGATATGGTGGTTTTGGGTGTAAGCACTGATGACGAAGCCTCCCACAAGCTGTTTACCGAAAAATATGGCTTACCTTTCCAACTTTTGGCGGATACCGATGGCGCTATTACCAAAGCCTATGATGTAGATGGCGGCGGTTATGCCAAGCGTGTTACCTATATTATCAATGGTGAGGGTGTCATTGACCATGTTGATGACAAGGTGAACACCTCTACCCACGCTCAGGATATTCTTGCTAAAGTCAATTAGTGCGATCGCTAATTGAAAATTAAAAAAATATCCGTTTTAAACCATTAGCCACCCGTAGAGTTTTCTAGGGGTGGCTTTATTGGTGCGCCACTGAGTTATGCTAACCATTGTGGGATGTGTAATGTCAAATGCGCCCTTAGACACCCTACGGTTCTTACCCCTACGGTTTTTAGAAAGATGAGTGAAACTATCCTGAGCTATCTCGGCCCTAACGATATTATCATCGATCAACCTGTGGTTTTGATTGGCAACTACGCTAGTCAATACATTGATACTATTTCGGTTCTGGCTGAGGATCAATATCCTTTACCTACCCAACTAAGTCCTCGATTAGGGATTTGGTTTATTCCCATGCCTAAAGGCTTTAATACCGCTGGAAAACGCTGGTTAAGAGTTCAAGGCAAAGACAAATCCGGTAAGATTGTGGCTGACACTTTGGCTGAGTTTACTGTAGGTAATACCGGGCTTAATATCGGTTTATCTCCTCAATTAATTATCCTCAAAAATACATCATTTAAACATGAGGCTATAGCCACTGATAGACTGGCATCAGAGCAAAAATATGATTTGTCAACTGGAGAAATATTAGCAGTTGATAGCTACGAAGTACAAAATGATCACTTTGCGATTCAACTAACTAATCCCCTGGGTAACTTAGGAAGAAATGGTTATTTCTATCGGTCAGATATTTTACTGATGCAAGGTTCCCAAATTCTCTGGTTTAATCGGGATGATATCCCCCCCAATCCTCCCGGAACTAAACTGATATTGATAACTCATGATACAGTGATTAAACGTAGTCCCGATGATAGATCAAAACTGCCGGACAATGCCATTTATCCCCTCAGCCAAGGCAGTAGTTATCTAGCCCTAGGTTACGCCTGTGTAGCTGATCATTTTCGGGTAACACTCACCGAATCACTCCCCGGTTATGGTCATGTAGGCTACTTGTATCGCTACCATTTGCAAATGTTTCAGGGAGACCGGGAAATCACCTTTGATCATAATGCCATTACCCTAACTATTATTAATACCACCCTGTTTAAAAAACGCCCCATTGACTCCGCCTATTTATCTCCAGAAGAACAAGTTACCCTTCCCGCCGGAATGATTTATGGGGTACAAAGTTACACCACTGAAGAGGGACATCTGAAAGTTGCCTTAACTGAAAATTTCCCAGGTTTTGGTAATACTGGTTATTTCTTTCCTGATTTTGTGCAATTAAACCGCGCTACGGCTTCCTATTCTCCGACTCCTAGCCTTACCTATGATGGACCCCCAGAAGTGTTAATAAATACACCTGTGGTTCTGAAAGGTAAATTTGATGGTCAACAAGCGATCGCCGTTTCTTTAGTAGCCGAAGACCGTTATCCTTTAGAAGTAGTGATAAATCGACAAGCCGGAACCTGGACGGTTAATTTAGAAGCCGGATTTAGTGAACCCGGATATCGATGGCTGCGCCTTAAAGCCACAGATGCTCAAGGTCAACTGGTGGGAAGTCAGATTGTCAATATTACCGTCAGTGAAAATGCCATGACCGTAGGGGAATCTCTACAACTTGACGTTATAGAAGATACCCTATTTAAAGTATCACCCCTGGATGCTAATTTACTCGGTTCTGAACAACAAGTCACCGTCCCCGCTGGTCAAACATTTAAAGTCATCAAATATGGTCTAGTAGATGGTCACTTAAAACTATTGTTAGAAAATGGGATTCCTCCCATTGGTTCCTTTGGCTATTTTTTCCGGGGTCATATTCGGTTGCGCCAAGGAACCACCACCTTAGCTTTTGACATGGAGGAAGTTCCCGACACTAATATTAGCGCTCAAATGCTAGTGACCACCACTACCCGAATTAAGGCGCAACCGATTGATTCTGCCAATTTAGCACCTGATCAATTTGCTGAGTTACTATTAGGACAAACTTTTGCTATTCGCGGATATGCTTCCTTATTCGGTCATTTCCGGGTCACACTAGACCAATCTATCCCCGGTTTTGGTAATGTGGGTTATGTTTATTGGCAGCACGTGAGTTTATTGCGAGATGGAAAAGCGATCGCATATAACCCCGATGCTATTACCATGACCATGAGGGAAACCACTGTCCTCAAAAAACGCCCCGTAGACTCAGGACAACTAGCAGAATCAGAAAAAACTACCCTTCCTCTGGGTCGGGTTTATGGTGTTAGTAGCTACAGTATAGAGCAAAGCCATGTCCGAGTCGCCTTAACTGAAGAATTGCCGAATTTTGGTAATACCGGTTATATATTTCCCAAGTTTGTCAAGTTTCAACGAGGGGGAAAAGTTTTTGATCCGACTCCCCCACAAGTGCAAATCAATGTCCCCTATTTTTCCCAGCGAGATAATCCCCGATTTTATTGGTCTACTTGTAATGTTACCTGTATCGCCATGGTCATGCACTACTATGGTGTGCGTTCTAAATGGGGTGGACAGTTAGAAGATGAACTCTTACAGTGGTGTTTTGATTATGCTGGACAAGGTTCTCAAACTAACCACAGTGTTTTATCCGCTTTAATTCGCGCCTATGGTTTTCAAGGCAGTTTTAGCACAACTCGCCGCTGGTCTGAGGTTCGCAACGAGTTGATTAATAGTCGTCCGGTCGTATTAGCCGGAGATTTTACTCCCTCGGGTCATATTGTCACCGTTATTGGTTACAACCGATATGGCTATATCGTTCATGACCCCTGGGGAGACGCTTACACTGGCTATTCCAACACCGAAGGTCGTCGCATTGCTTATTCTTATAGCTACCTAAATCGAGTTTGTGGACCAGATGGCAATGTCTGGGCGCATTTCATCCGACCTTAGTTCAATGTCCCTCTTTTGTGGCCCTGGGGTGACTTTGCTGGATTTCAGGCTAACATATAATCAGGGTTAAGGCCTGTTTTAGCCCCCAGTCTATAGAAGAGGGATAATTTATGTCTGATTTGAAATACTCATCATCATCTAAAATCGGGGTCGTTTGGTTAATTGTTGCCGCTGTTACCACCATTGTCTTATGGCAATTTTACTGGGGAAATTATGTCTTATATCCTTTCTCCATTTTGGCTACATGGTTTCATGAAATGGGTCATGGATTAACTGCTATTTTACTGGGAGGAAATTTTCATAAACTCTTACTTTTTCCTAATGGTTCCGGTCTCGCATATAATTCGGGTAACTTTGGTTCTTTAGCCAGAGCATTAATAGCAATGGGTGGTCCGTTGGGTCCCGCTGTAGCAGGTGGAATTTTAATATTATCTAGTCGTCGTTATCAAACAGCCCACTGGTGTTTAATGGCTTTGGGTTCGATTATGTTGCTATCGGTTTTATTATGGATTAGGACTTGGTTCGGAGTTTTTGCTATATTACTATGGGGGTTATTAATTTTATCCATTGCCTTTCAAACACCCCAAAAAATCAAGGCGTTTACTGTACAATTTATGGGAATGCAAGCTATTGTGAGTACCTACCACCAAAAACATTATTTATTTGGCAGTAGTTGGGTTAACATTGATGGTCAAAATTTGGTCTCTGATACTGCGAGAATTGCCCAATATTTGTTTCTACCTCAATGGTTTTGGGCTGCCTTAATTATGGTTATTTCTACTGCTATTTTCTGGTGGAGTCTGAAAATAGCCTATGGTTCTGATGAGTCAATAATCAAGAATTAACAATTAATTACCCACCCATATTCACCGCTCATTTTTGGAAATATACCAAGTTAAATTACCTGCCACTACAGATAGTATAGCTAAAGCCAAGAATACAGAAGAAAGACCAAATAAGGTTTCGGTAATACCCGCCAAAGCTAGGGGAAGTGACAAAGCAATATTAATGGCATTGTTTTGTAAGCCAAACACTTTACCGCGCATTTCTTCTGGGGTTTCGGCTTGGATGGTTGTTTGCATGGGAATTCCTACCATTGCACCAAATACGCCTAACATGGCAATCAACCCTAAAGCGGGTGCTAGTTGCTGACTAAAAAATGCTAAACCTACCAAACAAATAGCCATGCCAATGGAGCCCAATAGTGCGATTCTAAAGTGAGAAAATTTATGCCCTATATGACCTAGAATAGCTGCACCGATCGCCATTCCTAAGCCCCCCGCAGCCAGCAAAAAGCCAAATTGTGATGATTTGAGGTTAGGAATCAATTCAGCGACCCTAACGGCTAAAACAGCTAAGGCGGCAAAGATGGAAAATAAAATGACTAATTGCAGTAAAGCATTACGGACTCCATGATGATCTCGTAGATAGCGCATCCCATCGCGTAAATCTTCGAGGATGTGGGGTTGTTCTTGTGAGCTAATATTTTGTTGCTCTCCAGTTTTCATCAATAGTAATAGTAAACCGGCGATCGCATATCCACTACCGACAATCAACTCTTTTCCTACGGGTAATTGACTCCCCAGGCCTTCTAGCAAAGTATCGGCTAAAGCTAAAAGCGGTTCCCCCACGGCAAAACCGACAATCACAGAAGCCATCATGGTAGTTGTATATAGGGAATTAGCAGATAGTAAATGTTTTCGTTCAACAATTAAAGGGATAGTCGCCTGTTCTGCAGGGGCAAAAAATTGAGTGAGAGTAGAGACTAAAAAGGTAATCAGTAATAGCAAACAGAATCCCAAGGGGAACTTGGTAAATTTCATCCCTTCAGATAGCCACAGGAGAATGGGGAGGATAAGAACTAACCCACCTCGCAGCAAATTTGTTAGCACTAAGACCAGTTTTTTGGGCCAGCGGTCTACATAGACCCCGGCTCCGGCTCCAAATAATACAGCCGGAATGGTAAAGGCAATCATTACCGCTGAGACCCAACCGCTAATACTCTGGTTAGCCTGTTGAAACTCAGTAGAGATGACGGCAATCATCAGGACTAGGTAGACTTTATCAGCTAGTTGAGAGAAAACCTGTCCACTCCACAAGGCGAGAAAATTGCCATTTCTCAAAACCGGTAAAAATCCCCGTTCCTCTTCTGGTTCAGGGTCAGGGGGGTCTGAGTTGGGCTGTGTCGGCGCACAAGGCTTTTTCCCAACAGTGTCTGATGAACTGTAGGAGTTACCTGTTGAACTTGAATTGTAATCTGTGTAATCTACGGGTGTGCTTAGGTCTAAGCCGTTTCTTATTTCCCAGTCATCCATGGAGTTGTTCTGTTTGATGTTAAGATACTGAAAGCCGAAACGCACGGAATTGATGACGAACTATGGCTCTTACTGATATATTACAGGCAATCTGGTCACTCTCGGCCCTAGGGTTGGTGATTTTGGTACTCCTGCACAGTCCCAAGGGTGATGGTATTGGGGGAATTGGTGGACAGGCGCAACTGTTTACTAGCGCGAAAACAGCGGAAGTTACCCTAAATCGCATTACCTGGATACTAGCAATTGTATTTATGGGGTTAACCACGATTTTAAGCGCTGGTTGGCTTGGGTAGGGATTTTGGGGTTGGTGAGGCTTAGGCTAATAGGATTGAGTCTATTTACGATTTTCGTGATCGTAGTTTACGGTTGGCGATCGCCTGCTGTGGATCTGTCAATCCCGTTTCATCCCCATCCCCTCCCCCCATCTTTAGAACAATGGCAAGATCCTACGGACAGTGGTGATTATTTCGACCAGATAGCGCCGCCTAGATTTGGTCATCTGGTCTGGTCTAGTTTTCCAGTTCGTGTCTATATTGAATCCCCTACTGATCCAGGGGCTGAAAATTGGCGGGATCTGGTCTTAGATGCGGTGATGGACTGGAACCCCTATTTACCGATAGAAGTTATTGAGGATAGCGATCGCGCCGAGATCCAGATTTTCCGTCGTCGCCCTCCCCTACAACCGGGAAACCTGCGGGCTAGTTCTGCGGAAGCCAGATATCAGCTTTTTAAAGCCATTACTGGGAATGATTCTTATATTTTGGGCCATCGCTTTACTATTTGGCTCAGTCCTACCCAAAGCGGGAAGTATATCACGGCAGCCACTCGCCACGAATTTGGGCACGCCCTGGGAATTTGGGGCCATAGTCCCACGGAAACGGATGTGATGTATTACTCCCAGGTTCGGGAACCTCCGCCTATTTCCCCCCGTGATGTGAATACCCTGCGCCGTATTTATGAACAACCCACGCAACTGGGTTGGCTTAATGTGAGGGCTCAGGAACCGGAATGAAGGTTTAGCCGGTATCTCAAGAAATTTTGCTAAGGGTATTGTCAAATCATATAGGCTTCTGCTAAGATACATATCTTGTGAGTAAAACTAAAAAATGCGACGGTTTTGGAGAGGTGGCCGAGTGGTTGAAGGCGCAGCACTGGAAATGCTGTTTAGGGGTGACTCTAACGAGGGTTCGAATCCCTCCCTCTCCGTTCGCTAACTCATGCGATCGGGATAAATCAAGGTGAGTTCCTTAGCTTAACCCTGGTGGTGCTAAGATATGATCTAAGAACAGTTGATTCGGTGGTAAAGTTTGTTGTTGATCTTAGCTGGTTATTTCCGTAAGGTATTAGCAGACGTTCCTCCCGGGTCTGTCGTCCCCTCGGTTATCAATGATTTTGGAGGAAACAAATGTCAATCTATGTAGGGAACTTATCCTATGATGTCACTGACGAAGATCTAAAAGAAGTCTTCGCAGAATATGGCACGGTGAAACGGGTTCATCTTCCCACCGATCGCGAAACTGGAAAGTTTCGTGGTTTTGCGTTTGTGGAAATGAATACCGAAGAAGAAGAAACTCGTGCGATCGAAGAACTTGATGGTGCTGAGTGGATGGGACGGGAAATTCGAGTTAACCAAGCTCGTCCTCGGGAAGATAAGAAACCTGATAGAGGGGGCCGCAGACCACGATATTAGAAAGTACTTTGACCCGAAAAGCGATCGCCTGTCCGTGACGGCGGCGATGGGGATGTAGGCGGTTCGCAGTCCTAAACACGGCGAACTAGCGTAGCCAAATTAAGTACGGAGAACCATCTACCCAAGGAAGTATTCTAGTATCGGAGTCATCCCTGCACAGTAAGTCACTACTGCTATGCTGGCCGCCTGCCTAAACAACTGACAAGTAATGGGAAGATGCAGAGCGTAGCTATATGGCTAGGCGATCGACTCGGAAACCAAAAAACCAAAGTAAGCCCAATAGCTGCCAAGGCTGGAGGGCTTAGAGGGATACTTGAATGTCCCGCTGTCCCCCATTTGAGGGTAGACAGGAATCCCCATAGTTTTAGTATTGGGGAGGTTCAAGCACAACTATGTCTTTATGAGGTAATCGTGATGGCCAAGCGTCGTAATTTAAAAAAAGAAAAGGCTGAACGCAACCTGGCCAATGCACGCCAGTATCGTAAGAGATTCAACCCCCACTCATCTCGTAATAAGCGCTTCAACCGCAACGATCGCCCGTCTGAGGGTGAACAAACATCTTCAGAGCAAGATTCTAAGGCTGAGTAGGTGATTAGGTTGGTGATAACAACAGTTATACAAATAACTTTGATTGTTGATCACGCTTCCCAAATGTATTGGAAAGCCCAGTTTAAACCTGATTGTTTGGACAAGTTTACCGACTAACTTAAACCCTTCCCTAATCCTTGGGGGAGGGTTGTTTTGTAGGTGATGATTTTGAAAATTGAGGCAAAAATCAATGAAAGCTAAACTCTATGATAGAATTGAAACCGTAATAGAAATAAAAGCCCATTTTGGTCGCCAAATTATCCCCAAGGGAACCGTAGGAACCGTTGTAGAGTGTTATCAAAATCCCCAAGAAAGTTATTCAGTAGACTTAACTATGGGGGGTGAGTATGAAAACCTGATTCTTAACCCGGAACAATTTATGGTGATGGGAGAAACCTCTGATGAAAGTAATTTAGGCACTCTCTTTGGCGGGACTAAATACGAAGTACCCCAAGCGGTTTTAGATGCTTCTGTAGCGCCCCAATCTCAGCCAGATTCGCCAGAATTAAAGGTATAATAAAACTGCACTGATAATCTAGTCATAATCATGAAGTGGGCTGTACGCTTGTATGGGGTTTTATTTGTGGGGGCAATTTTTCTAGGAATTGCCTTTCATGATTCTTTGGTAAAATCACAGGATTTTAGCCTAAGATTATTACATACAAACGACCATCATGCTCGCTTAGAATCGGTGGAAGTTGGGGATAATTTATTAGGTGGTATTGCGCGACGAAAAGCCCTAATTGATACACTGCGGGCTGAGAATGAAACCGCAACCCTATTGCTAGATGCGGGGGATATTTTCCAGGGAACTCTGTATTTTAATAAGTATTTAGGTCAAGCAGATGTTCCCTTTTATAATCAAATGAATTATGCGGCTGTGGCGATCGGAAATCATGAATTTGACCGAGGACAGGAAACCTTAGCGGAGTTTATTAGAAGTTCGGCGTTTCCGATGATTTCCTCTAATCTGGAAATTGATGTCACCTCACCGCTGTCTGATTTAATCGAATCTTGGATTATTGTTCATGTTAATGGTGAACAAATAGGTATTTTCGGGTTAACGACACCAGACACGGAGATTTTGTCTAGTCCTGGGGAAGGTATTAAGTTTATTGATCCGATCGCCGCTGCCAAAAAAACAGTTAAAATTCTCACAGATCGTGGTGTCAATAAAATCATCGCCCTGACTCATTTAGGTATTTATGAGGATATTAAATTAGCTCAACAAGTGGATGGAGTTGATCTAATTGTGGGCGGACATTCCCACACTCCCCTAGGAAATATACCAGGGGCGACTCAACCTTATCCTTTGGTGGAAACTTCCCCTAATGGGGATAATGTGTTAGTGGTGACTGATTGGGAATGGGGGAAATATTTAGGGGATTTACAAGTTGTTTTTGATGGTAGAGGTCATCTAATATCTTGGGCGGGTTCTCCTCATGCTGTGGATGAAAGTATTATTCCTGACCCAGATTTTGAAGCGCAATTGCAAGTTTTCCAAGCACCCCTGGAAGAATTACGAAATCAAGTTATTGGTGAAACTGATACTTTACTAGATGGCGATCGCCGAAATATTCGCTCGATTGAGACCAACTTAGGAAATCTAATTGCTGATGCAATTCTGGCAAAAATGCAGCCAGACGGTGCGGAAATAGCGATTATTAATGGGGGCGGAATTCGAGCCAGCATTCCGGCGGGTAAGATCACCCTTGGTCAAGTTATGGAAGTTCTCCCCTTCGGAAATACGATCGCTCGTTGTGACTTAACCGGAAATCAGATTAAACAACTGTTAGAACATGGTGTTAGTAGAGTAGAAAAGGGAGAGGGAAGTTTTCCGCAAGTGTCTGGAATTCAACTGATGTGGAATCCAGAAGCGCCCATAGGTTCGCGGATTATGTCAGTTAATGTCACCAGTCCTGATGGTAGCATGAAACCCCTAGAAGATGGTGTGAGTTATCGGGTAGTTACCAACACTTTTTTAATGACAGGCGGCGATGGTTACGAAATTTTCAAACAGTCTAAAAATCAGATAGATACTGGTTTTTTACTGTCAGATGTTGTGGCTGATTATATAAGCGATCGCCCCCTGATTAACCCCCCAGTAGGCGATCGTATCATCAAAGCACCTCTTTAACCTTGCTACAACCCTTCTAAAATAGGTGTTGACACAAAATTACTGAAAGCAAACTCACCCACAGCGTGCCACTGTCGGATGTTATCTCGAAACTCTTTCCAGGGTTCATAAATATCTCGGAAAGAGGAATTTATACTAGCCATATCCTCCAGTAAATCCGTAGTTGCAGCCAAAGAAGCCTGTAAAATTTCTGGGCTAAAAGCCTTTAACTGAGTCCCTCCATCAATCAACCTTTTCAACGCTTGAGGGTTTTGCACATCATACTTAGCTAAAGTTTGAATATTAGCCGCCGACGCGGCTGTTTTCAGAATTTCCTGATACTCCGTCGGCAACCTATTCCAAGCCACCAAATTAATCTGTAAATCAAAACTAGATCCCGGTTCCCACCAACCCGGATAATAGTATAACCTCGCCGCATTATTTAAGCCTAACTTTTCATCATCATAGGGACCAACAAACTCCGCCGCATCAATAGCCCCCCTTTCCAAAGCCAGGAAAATTTCCCCCCCCGGTAAAACCTGAACATTCACCCCCAACCGGGAGAGAACCTCCCCACCAAAGCCAGGAATCCGCATTTTTAAACCATTCAAATCAGCGATATTATTTACTTCTCTTTTAAACCATCCCCCCATCTGAGCCCCAGAATTTCCGGCCGGAAAAGCAATAGTATTAAAATCGGCATATAGCTTATTCATCGCCTCAATACCGCCGCCATGATATAGCCAAGCCATCTGTTGCTGCGTATTAAGTCCGAAGGGAACACAAGTGCCAAAAGTCAAAGCCGGGTTTTTACCAATGTAGTAATAACTCGCCGTGTGGCCACATTCGACAGTCCCCTGTTGAATAGCATCCAACACCTGTAACCCCGGCACAATTTCCCCCGCCGCAAAAGTTTGTATAGTAAATCTTCCGTCTGTTAGTTTACTGACCAATTCCGCGATGAGTTCAGCAGCGCCATATAGGGTATCTAGGGAAGTTGGCCAACTTGTAGCCATTTTCCACCGTACCCGTGGTAAAGAGTCACTTTGAACAGCCGGACCCGTATTTTGGGGACTACAGGCAGCCAAGGCGGCGGCGGTGGCCACTCCAGTGGCAGCATAACCGAGGATATTTCGACGTTTCATAATTTTTGCTTACTTTCGGTGAGAGAAATTAGGCCAGTGGGCTTGAGTATTTCATCTAATTTTAAACCCAACGGGTTCACTGAGCCAGTTTTGGCTGATATACCATATCACATAATTTAAAACTGTAACAATTTTTACATAATTTTGTATTTATAGATTTTTTTAAGTTATGGTACAGATATGAGGGAATCTAGCTGGGGATCAAGAAGTTGGTCAGAACAGATCGCTGTACTGTCTAGCTTCTGGCTTCAGCCTGAACAATGAATTAATAAAGAGGTTTAATAAATTATGGTTGTATCATCCCAGGTAACGACCACATCGCCGACTCCGGCTTATATTTGTCCATTCGATCGCACCTGTAGCTATTTAAACCAAGCGGCTGGGGAACTAGCCATGGACCCAAATATCTTGGTGATTTTAGAACATCCCCGGAAAGTCGTCACCGTTTCCATTCCGGTTAAATTAGACAATGGAAAAGTACAAATCCTCGCCGGACACCGGGTGCAGCACTGTGATGTCCTCGGTCCCTATAAAGGCGGAACCCGATATCATCCAACCGTTAATCTGGGAGAGTTGTCAGCCTTGGCGATGTTGATGACCTGGAAATGTGCCCTATTAGGCATTCCCTACGGCGGCGCTAAAGGTGGCATTGCTATTGACCCGGCACAATATAGCCTAGGGGAACTTGAACGCCTCACCCGTCGCTACACTAGCGAATTGATTAAAGATATTGGTCCGGCGATCGATATCCCTGCACCCGATATCGGCACATCCTCACGAGAAATGGCTTGGATGATGGATACCTATTCTATGAATATGGGTCATGCTGTCTTAGGTGTCGTCACCGGAAAACCCCTATCTATTGGTGGTTCAAAAGGTCGAGATATGGCGACCGGACGCGGGGTGATGATTACTGTCAGAGAAGCCTTATTAGAAAAAGGACAAACCCTAGAAGGTGTGACAATTGCTATTCAGGGATTCGGAAAAGTTGGCGGCGCGGCGGCACAGCTTCTTCACGAAGCAGGGGCTAAAATTATTGCTGTTTCTGATGCCTTTGGCGGGGTTTTTGCGGATCATGGCTTGGATATTCCGGCTTGGCAATCTCATGTGAATAACCAGAAAACTGTTGTGGGTTTTCCTGGTAGCGATAGCATTAGCAATGCTGAATTACTCACCCTCCCCTGTGATGTTCTAATTCCTGCTGCTTTGGAAGACCAAATTACTGAAGATAATGCCGATCGCATTCAGGCTAAATTAGTGGCAGAGGCTGCTAATGCGCCCATTACTCTCATAGCAGACCAAATACTGGAAAGGCGGGGGATTACTGTCTTACCAGATATCCTTGCTAATGCTGGTGGTGTGGTGGTTAGCTATCTTGAATGGGTACAAGGTCAGTCTTTCCTTTTCTGGGATGAAAAACGGGTTAATCGCGAAATGGAAAAACTACTCCGTAGTGCTTACCACCGCGTTAGCCAACATTCCCAACAGCGGTCTGTCTCTTTACGACTTGCTGCCTATACTCTCGGTGTCGGTCGGGTCGCACAAGCTATTAAGGATAGGGGACTCTATCCATAGGAATACTTGATCATTATTCCTCCTCCATTTCCCCCTGGTAGACGGCGATCATGTAGGGGCGGGTTCTGCTGTTAATTAATCGGACCACCAGAAGATTAATAAACCCGCCCTCTCTCTCTGTTTCGGCGGGTTCTGCTGTTAATTAATCGAACCACCAGAAGATTAATAAACCCGCCCTCTCTCTCTGTTTCGGCGGGTTCTGCTGTTAATTAATTGAACCACCAGAAGATTAATAAACCCGCCCTCTCTCTCTGTTTCGGCAGGTTCTGCTAGTTCCTCGCCTGGGGGCGATAAGATTAATAAACTCGCCCTCTGGGGAGAGAGGGGGAATGCACATAATGGCGTTTTTGTCAATAGCTGGAAAAAGAGCGATCGCTTTTTGGCGAAAAACTCGTGCATCGTGAATTTAATATTTTGGTGAGAGAATAACTTTAATCGCGATATAATCAGGGTTATAGCGTCTATTTTTACGGCAAGACATGGAAAGCCCTTGGGTGCGATTTATTTTATGGTATCACAACCCTTATAATCTCGTCAACTATTTGCGAGGGATTGGCAATAAAAACTTATTAATTCTTAACAAACTTTGGAAGTTTAAATCTATTTGTTCGGAGAGATTATAAAAGTTTATCTTTAAGCCGGGTTTGAGGACAATTGAAGAGGGTAGAAATGGTTGACACTCCCCAGCCTAAAGGCGTGGGGATTCTTCCTTCAACGACTCGACTTGCTCTGACAGGTTTGCACCAACCAAAGTAGCGGTCAAATCTCCAGAAGCGTTAAGTTTCCGTATGCCCTACGGTACTTAAGGCAGCGTTCAGAATGTTGATGGCTGCGTTATAGTCTCTGTCTAACTCGCACCCACACTGACAAACATGGGTTCGAGTCGAGAGACTTTTCTTGACAACCGTGCCGCAGCTCGAGCATTTTTGAGAGGTATAGGCAGGGTTCACCGCTACGGTAATCTTGCCGAATTTCACCCCAAAATACTCCAACCATTTCCTGAACTGATACCAACCTACATCGTGAATCGACTTGGCCAGACAGTGGTTTCTCACCAAATTCTTAATCCTCAAATCTTCGTAGGCCACCAGATCGTTAGATTGGATTACGCAACGCGCCAGTCTCTTGGCGTGTTCTTCACGTTGCCGACTTATTTTGAGGTGTGTTCGCCCGAGTCGATTAACGGCTTTTTTTCGGTTGGCAGAGCCTTTCTGTTTTTGGCTCACCCTTCGGTGAGCGCGTTTCAGCTTTTTCTCGACGTTTCGATAAAACCTAGGGTTCGGTTCGCTCTGTCCGTTTGAATCGGTGTAGAATTCCTTGAGTCCGACATCTAAACCCACGGTATTTCCTGATGGTTCGATTTCTTCTCGAACGTCTACTTTGACGCARAACTGTGCGTAGTAGCCGTCGGCTCTACGAATCAGCCGAACCCGTTTGATTTGTTCTGTACCGTAAAACGCCAAATCCCAAGTTCCAATCAACTTGAGTCGTCCGATCCCTTTCTTGTCGGTAAAGACAATATGCTTAGGGTCGAGTAACTTCCAACCGGAGTTTTTGTACTCGACAGAACGACTRTTTTTCTTGAACCTGGGATATCCTTTCTTGCCGGGAACTTGCTGGCGGCAGTTTTCAAAAAAACGAGAAATTGAAGACCAGGCACGTTCGGCCGAAGCTTGACGAGCCGTRCTGTTGAGTTCTCGAACCAAGTCATACTCTCGAGCAAGGACTCGACAGTATTTGTTAAGGTCGTATTTGTTAACACCTCGGTTGTCCATCCAATAGCGCAGTGCTTTGTTGCGAACGAATTGTGCGGTTCGGATCGCTTCGTCAATCGCTGCGTATTGGTGGGACTTCCCTTTAACTTTGAACTCGAGAACAAGCATGGCTCGAACAGACTGTTATGGTCGAAAGGGTAGTCACCTTCCCCAACTCCAATACAAAACCGTGCTTGATACTTTCACATCACACGGCTCCTGATGTGGATACCCCTTTTGACATCGGGAACAGGATAACAACTTCCGGCTTTGTGACTTCAACTTTTAGAGCTAAATACAACATCGTAGTCTTTAAACTCGCTATCGTCGTAAACACTCCTAATTGTCGCCATCTCTATATCCACACCGTGACTAGTGGGCATATCCTAACCATTACAGTTAGGCATTGGCTTTAATTCACATCATTTCCCCTTAAAGGTATGCGCTTACACGTGCACTACTGTGCAGGTAAATCCTA
>NZ_PKGG01000564.1:0-432 GCF_046480465.1 Arthrospira sp. PCC 8006 | reverse complement strand
TTTGATATTACAAAGATTGTTAAGATTTGTTACATTTTTATTGCTAATAGCTCGCAAATAGTTGACGAGATTATAGGGGTTGTGATACACTCAAATAAATCGCACCCAAGGGGTTACTGTGTCTATATGCAAAAATACAGGCTACAACCCTGATTCTATGGCGCTTAAAGTTATTCTCTGAGGAAAAAATTAAGCTGGCGATGCACGAGTTTTTTAGGAAAATGGGACGGCCGATTTTACACCTATTGACAAAAACGCGATCATGTGCATAGCACCTGCACAGAGAGAGGGGGAGTTGATTAATTTTCTGGTTGGGAGGCGATCGCTCTTCGATCCTAGTTTTGGTGTTCAACCCCCAACAGCCATGCTCACCCCCAAAAACATAATTTTAACTAATTCATACCGCCAGATGAATTTGATATTACAAAGATT
>NZ_PKGG01000249.1:0-6804 GCF_046480465.1 Arthrospira sp. PCC 8006 | reverse complement strand
TCAATAATGAATAATAGTAGGGGCGGGTTCTACTGTCAACTCTCGGACCCCACCGGGATATAAATAAACCCGCCCGACCCCACCGGATAATTGATATAGCCCTCACCCCAAACCCCTCTCCCAAGGGGAGAGGGGCTTTGAAAAGTGCCTCACCAATCCACCGAAACCCTATAATTAATAATTGTAGGGGCGGGTTCTGCTGTCAACTCTCGGACCCCACCGGGATATAAATAAACCCGCCCCANCCCCACCGGATAATTGATATAGCCCTCACCCCAAACCCCTCTCCCAAGGGGAGAGGGGCTTTGAAAAGTGCCTCACCAATCCACCGAAACCCTATAATTAATAATTGTAGGGGCGGGTTCTGCTGTCAACTCTCGGACCCCCACCGGGATATAAATAAACCCGCCCCACCCCACCGGATAATTAATAATTGATGATTAATAATTGTAGGTGGTGCGTCAGATTAATAAAATTTGCCGTTAACCCAGTAGGTTATCCCTCTGACGCACCCTACGTTAACAGGGGGTAAATTGTGGGAAAAGTGGGTTATTTTGAACAGGTGAACAAAATGTGCGGTTTGGGCATACAATTAATCTATATGACGCATCCTACTTGATTATGGCTATCACCAATTACGAGAGAGTTAGTCGCGCCCTGGGGATACTTCGAGATGGATTGTATCCTTTTGTGGAAAGGGAAATGATATCTAAATATGGCGATCGCTGGTTAACGCCCGCCAGCGCCTCCCTCCCGGATAATTATGTTAGCCGAAAATCTGTAGATGCAGTCCTCAAAGAAGATGTATCCGCCCTGCTGATAATTATGTGGGAACATTGGAATGATGCATTTCGCCAAACCCTAGGAAGAAGTGAACGCAGCATTGTCAGCGAATTGCGCGATATCCGCAACAAATGGGCGCACCAAGCCACCTTTTCCACTGATGACGCTTACCGCGCCCTCGATAATGTCGCCCGCCTATTAACGGCTATTTCGTCCCCAGAAGCCAGCCAGGCAGAAAAAGAAAAAAACGAATTGATGCGATCGCGTTTTGAAGCGGAAGCCCGTCGCGAAAAACGTAAAGCCACCGTTACACCCACGGAAGGAAAACCTCAAGCCGGACTGAAACCTTGGCGAGAAATTGTTACGCCTCATCCTGACGTGGCTTCCGGGAATTTCCAGCAAGCAGAATTCGCGGCGGACCTATGGCAAGTATACCTTGATGAGGGGTCCGATGAATATAGAGACCCGACAGAATTTTATCGCCGCACTTACCTAACCGAAGGCTTAAAACAGCTTCTCAGTAATGCGCTGCTGCGGTTAACTGGTCAAGGGGGAGACCCGGTAATTGAATTACAAACTAACTTCGGCGGCGGCAAAACTCACGCCATGTTAGCCCTCTATCACCTTTGCCAGGCGATCGATATTCATAACTTACCAGGGATGGAAGAGATTTTTCAACAGGTGAGTTTGTCTAAGCCTCCCCAAAATGTGAATATTGCGGTTGTGGTGGGGAATAAACTACCCCCCAGTGGCATTAAACCCTATGGAAAAGGTAACGGAAAGCGTCCCCCGGTGATTAAAACTCTCTGGGGAGAGTTGGCTTGGCAATTGGGAGGACAAGAAGGTTATCAAATGTTGCGGGAGGCTGACGAAACGGCGACTAATCCCGGTGATATACTTAAACAACTGTTTAACCGCTTCTCGCCCTGTTTAATTCTGATTGATGAATGGGTCGCCTATGCTAGACAACTCCATGATACGCCTGATTTGGTGGGGGGGAGTTTCGACACTCAGTTTACTTTTGCCCAAACTTTGAGCGAGTCGGCTAAAAACGCTAAGGATACGCTGCTGGTGGTGAGTATTCCAGCATCGGATATTGAAAAAGGCGGCGAGAGGGGATACGAAGCGACGGACAGACTCAGAAATGCGATCGGTAGGGTAGAGTCCCCTTGGCGACCGGCTAGTGCTGAGGAAAGTTTTGAAATTGTCCGGAGGCGCTTATTCCAGCTTACTACAGATCCGCTTCTATTCGCTCAACGAGATGCGGTGATTAATACGTTTTGTGATATGTATCGGGGAAATAGCCAGGAGTTTCCCACGGAGACTAAAGAGGCTGACTATAAACGCCGAATGCGAGAGGCTTATCCTATTCACCCGGAATTGTTCGATCGCCTCTATTCGGACTGGTCGGGTTTAGATAAGTTTCAGCGCACCCGTGGGGTTTTGCGTCTCATGGCTAAGGTGATTCATACCCTCTGGGAACGCAATGATGCTAATCTGTTGATTATGCCGGGAAATGTGCCGATGGATGACTCTCAGGTGCAGTCGGAACTTACCCGCTACCTAGATGATAACTGGATTCCGATTATTGATAAAGATGTCGATGGACTTAATTCTTTACCCCTAACTATTGATGGTGAAAACCATAATTTCGGCCGCTATTCGGCTTGTCGGCGCGTTACCCGCACGATCTACATGGGGTCAGCACCAACGCTGAAAGCTGCTAACCGTGGCTTAGAAGACCGTAGAATTAAGCTGGGTTGTGTGCAACCTGGGGAGACGGCGGCGACTTTTGGGGACGCACTCCGACGACTGAGCGATCGCGCGACGTATCTCTATGTTGATAATAACCGCTACTGGATTTCTACTCAACCTAATCTTAATCGCACTGCCCAGGAAAAGGCTGATCAATTTCTCACTGAAAGCGATCGTCATAAGGTTTGGGAGGAAATTGTTAAACGACTCAAAAAAATTGGCGATCGAGGTCTGTTCTCTGGGGTTCATGTCGCCCCCAATTCTAGCTCGGATATTCCTGATGATAACAGTTCGGGCGTGCGTCTGGTGATAGTCCACCCACAAAACCCCCACGACCAAGGCTTAAATTTAGATAGTCCGGCTCACCAATGGGTTGATCATGTGTTAAACTACAGGGGCAGTAGTCGCCGCCATTATCAAAATACCCTCTTGTTTTTGGCAGCCGATAAAAGGCAGTTAGAATGCCTCGCAGACAACACGGCTAAATATCTCGCCTGGGAATCAATTATTGCGGAAAAGGAGGAGTTGAATTTAGATCCTTCTCAGGCTAAACAAGCCCACAACAGACTCCAGGACTCTGATCAAGATGTTGAAAACCAGATTTCCCAAACCTATCAATGGTTATTAGTCCCTGAACAACCAGACCCCCAAGAGGCGATCGTCTGGAAAGCTACCCGCCTCCGTAGCCCTGAACCTTCCCTAGCACTTAGCGCCAGCCAAAAAGCAGTCCATGAAGCCTATCTATCGGATACCTACGCGGCGGAAAATCTCTGTTTGGAATTTCTCGAAACGTTCATCTGGACTAAGAAAAACCACATCAGTCTACAGGACCTATGGGAGTATCTAACTAAATATATCTATCTCCCCCGCCTCAAGGATGAAAACGTTTTACTAGAGGCGATCGCGTCCGGCGTATACTCCACCGTTTGGAGTCAGTGGTTCGCCTATGCCCAAGGCTTCGACCCGGAAACCGAAACCTATCAGGAACTGAAAGCCGGAGAATCCATCAATCCTACAATAGCTCAAAATAGTCTAATTGTCAAGCCGGATGTGGCTCAAAAACAGTTACAACTTATGCAGCAGCCCAGCCCCAATTCTTTGGGGCAATATTCCACCGCCTCACCGGGTCAGGAAAGCCAGGCACATATCATAGTCGGGGAGACTATAACCGCAGCAAATTATGGGGCTTCCCTAGCCGATAAACCGTCGCACAGACGCTTTTATGGGGTGGTAGAAATTGATGCTTTACGACTCAACAGAGACGTGGGAATAATTAGCGATGAGGTGATTCAACATTTAATCTCTCTGAAAAATACGAAGGTGAAAATCACCCTAGAAATTCAGGCAGAAATTCCCGAAGGTATCCCGGACAATGTAGCCCGGACAATTATAGAAAATTGCCAAACGTTGAAATTCCAGCAACAAGGCTTAGAAACTGACTAACTGTTAATAATATATCAGCATTAAACCCTATGAATAATCACCCTATATGGCAACAGGAAAGTGTGATTTTAAACAATCAATTAATGATTCGGAGTTTTGAATATTGGACAGGTAAACAATTAATCAATACCCAGGGCACTCCGGAACAGATATCAAAGGCACTATTTGAACTGCCTTTTCCGGTATTATGTCACGATACACAACCCGACCCAATTTTTAATTATGGTAATCAAAAGGCGATGGAATTATGGGAAGTCACCTGGGAGGAGTTAACCCAAATGCCTTCTCGATATTCAGCAGAGGCGATCGTCCGAGAAGACAGGTTAAAGTTATTAAAAACTGTGGCAGAAAATGGCTACATAGAAAACGGCACAGGAGTCAGAATATCAAAGACAGGTAGGCGTTTTGCTATCTCTAATTTGACAGTGTGGAATGTCTTAGACAACCACAATAATTATTGTGGTCAAGCCGCCACCTATAAAACTTGGCAATATCTTGATTAATTATCAATTTTCAATTATCCGGTGGGGCGGGTTTATTTATATCCTGCTGGGGATGCCAAATTGACGGCGGCGGGGCGGGTTTATTTATATCCTGGTGGGGATGGAAAATTGACGGCGGCGGGGCGGGTTTATTTATATCCTGGTGCGGATGGAAAATTGACGGCGGAACCCGCCCCTACAATTAATAATTGTCAATTATTAAATTAATTTTTGCTTGAGTTGCTGTAATTTTTCGGGGGTCAGAATTACTTTAACATCCAATAATTGTGCCTGGTCTCTAAATAGTATCATTAAGCCATTATTGCCAACAGCAATATGAGGATTTTCTAGGTTTACGGTGTCATATTTCAGTTCAGGAATACTAACTTTAAGCACCAGTTGCTGTTGAGATTGAGAGAAAATATAAAGCTGTTGGTGGTCAATGTCAAGGAATAATTTTCGGGGGGTGATACTACGTTGGTCTGCGCTGTTTGGTTTACTCCAAAAAATTGTGATTCCCCTAATTTCGGGGTTACAAATAACAAAATTTTCGTCAAACTTTTGGGGTTCCCAGTTTAACTGACTGGGGTCGGTATCCTCTGCCATAAGTCGCTGTTGCCAGTCGATTTTAATATTCTTGAGGTTAGCCCACCATTCTCGGATAACTTCCAGGTTATTGGCATTATCAGGGTTGCTGCTGCCGGACTCCCAAATAATTGTGGTATCCATGTTAATTGTCTCTAGTTGAATTTACTATTAGTTAGATTGTACAACTTGGATATGCACTGATTGATGAATTTGCCGATTGTTTTTCATCCTGACTATGTAGCGCCCTTGCCACCAGGACACCGTTTTCCGATGCCGAAATTTGGGTTACTTTGTGATATGTTGCTAGAAGAAGGGGTAATTAGGCGATCGCAACTTCACCTACCCAAACTGCCACCCACTGAGTGGATCGAATTAGTCCACCACCGGGACTATGTAAAGGGTTATTGTGAGGGTACATTAGACCCAAAAGCCCAACGTCGCATAGGTCTCCCCTGGAGTCCGGCATTAGCCCAACGGACTTGTGTCGCGGTGGGGGGGGCGATATTAACCGCCAAATTGGCATTATCTCACGGTCTCGCCTGCAACACCGCCGGAGGGACTCACCACGCTTTCCATAACTATGGATCTGGTTTCTGTATATTCAATGATATGGCGATCGCTGCCTGTGTCATGCAAAAATTAGGACTAGCCAAAAAAATCCTGATTGTGGATCTTGATGTACACCAGGGGGACGCAACGGCAGTCATTTTCCAAGATAACCCCCATGTGTTTACCTTTTCAATGCACTGTCAAGCCAACTTTCCGGCTAAAAAACAAACAAGCGATCGCGATATCCCCCTAGCTGTGGGTATGGAAGATGAAGAATATTTGCAAATTCTAGCCAGTCATTTACCGGACTTACTTACGGAATTTCGCCCGGATCTAGTGATCTATGATGCAGGGGTAGATCCCCATATTGGCGATCGCTTGGGAAAATTGGCCCTAACTGACTCTGGGTTATGGCGGCGGGAAATGCAAGTTTTGTCTACCTGTGTGGGAATGGGATATCCGGTGGCGGGAATTATTGGCGGTGGTTACTGTGAAGATATGCATGGCTTGGTTTACCGCCATTCTCTACTACACCGCGCCGCTACGGACGTTTACCGCCAGTATCGCCTGTAATTTGGATCATAGTAATAAACTGAAAATATGATGATGATAAATTATCTGTTAGGGATTTTTTGCGGGGTTGGTTTAGGTGCGGCCTGCGGGTTTAGAATATTTGTACCCCCGGTAATTTTAAGCACAGCGGCTATATACGGCGATTTTGACCTACCCCCCGACTTAGAGATTTTGGGGACCGAGACGGGGTTAATAGCGGTGGCTACTCTGTTAGCTGTAGAGGCGATCGTCTATTTTATGCCCGGAGTAGATCACGCTTTAGATATCCTGGAAGCACCGATCGCTATGGTGGTGGCTACTTTGATTGTAGCTGCATTTTTACCAGAGATGGAACCTCGGTGGATGTGGACAGTCTCTATAATTTTGGGGGCTGGATCAGCCGGAATTATTGAGATGTTAATGGGTATTACCCGTGTGGCCTCTACTATGGCAACCGGAGGCTTGGCTAATCCATTGGTATCCACAATGGAGTTGCTCTGCGCTATGATCTTATCAGTATTGGCGATTTCTCTGCCTATATTGGGGGCGATAACAGTGGCGATCGTACTGGTGTTGGCAGTCCAGAAAATTTTGAGACGTAATTGGCAGCGATCATAAGTTTCGATATAGGATTTCACCCCCCCCACAGTTG